>NZ_JBFUFI010000007.1:0-271659 GCF_056403495.1 Devosia sp. P2_G7 | reverse complement strand
TCTCCCCCGCACCAACCACTCGTCATGATCTCGCTTCGGTGCAGCGGATGGGTGAGAGAATCGCATGGGTGAGGAGGTGGGGGGATAGAATCGTGCAAGATTCTCGCAACGCCTTGCCCGGCCTCGTGATTGTGGCTCCGCTCACCCCCTCCCATCCTCCCCCGTCAGAGGGGGAGGTGCCGCATCGAGTTTGGGGCACCATCGAGCTCCGCCCATCGGCCGTCATCCCGGCGAAAGCGGGAACCTTCGTTGGCGGAGGCTCGGCGGAAACAGAAATCCCCGCTTTCGCGGGGATGGCGCCGGCGGATGGGAGAGGTCGGGAAGGCGCGCCGCGGCATCGCGAGGCCGCCTGGGCGTGGTGACTCCGCTCACCTACTCTGCGGGTTGCCGCCAAGCCGCGGCCAGAAGAACCCGGTGCGCCGGCGATAGTCAGCATAGTCCGCCGCCATTTCGGTGCGTGAGAACTTCCGTTCCTCACCCAGGGCCGCGAGCACGTAGATCACCGTGATCACGACCAGCGGCACGACAGACCACGGCGACCAGGTCGCCACTGCCCAACCGATCCAGAAGATCAGATAGGACGTGTAGAACGGGTGCCGCAGGTAGCGGTAGGGGCCGCCGGTGACGAGGCCGTGCGGGTTCCGCACGTCAAAGGCCATCTTCAGCCGCGCCGCCCGCGAGGCCTTGATGGCGGACCAGAACATCCAGATGGCGAGGCCCTCGAGCATGAGGGCGACAAGGGTTGCCAGCAGCGGCTGGCTCTCGATCCACAGCAGGGCCACATAGATGGCAGCGGTGGCGAGCACCACCACCGAGATCACCACGGTGCCGGTGGGCATTTTGGGCGAGTTGAAATGCGCTTTCAGCGACCAGCTGTACTGGGCGATCACCGACAGGCTGACGGCACTGACGATCAGATCGAGGATCAGGTCCATTCGCATTCTCCCTGTGACGCCAGTCGATTTCAAAATCACGCTACGTAGTGTTTGGGAGCTAAACAAGTCGCAGTTGCATGGCGGCGCCAGCGATATCGGTAAAATACAAGCTTTCAGCTTCGTCGTTGCTTCACCGTGCCGGTTGACCGGCACGTAGTGAGTGTCTGGCAGAGTCCGGTCGTTCTCGAAGGACGCCCGCATGACCGTCTACCACAGCACAGTGCAGACCCGCTCTGCCTCGATCCGCCTCAGCGAAAGCGATGGCCGGGGCGGGCCGCTCGTGCTGCTGCACGGGTCGGGCGCTTCGCGAAAGGTGTTCGGCAAGCAGTTCGACAGCCCGCTGGCCGAGCGGCACCGCCTGATCGCGCTTGATTTGCCGGGACATGGGGCATCGAGCGATGCCGAGTCACCGGCCGACTACGGTGTCGACGCGCTCGCCAACACCGTGGCCGAAGTTCTCGCACACAAGGGGATCGACCACGCAGTGGTGTTCGGCTGGTCGCTTGGCGGCCATGTCGGCATCGAGTTGATGGCGCGACACCCGGGCGTCACCGGCCTGATGCTGGTCGGCGCACCGCCGGTCAGCCGCGGCCCCATTGCCATGCTGAAGGCGTTCCAGACCAATCTCGACCTGCTGCTCGCAGCCAAGGAGCATTTCAGCGAGCGCGAGGCGCAGCGCTTCTACGAGATGTGCTACCACGGCGCCGGCGACCCGACCTTCCTGCAGTCGATCCGGCGTGCCGATGGCCGCGTCAGGCCGGCGGTGTCGCGGAGCCTTCTCAGGGGCGACGTGGCCGACCAGAAGCAGGCGGTGGAAGAGGCCACGATCCCGATCGCCATCGTCAACGGCGCCAATGAGCCGGTCGCGCGGCTCAGCTACCTGGCGGGCCTGCGCTACCGCACGCTGTGGGGCAATGTCTGCCACATCATCCCCGAGGCGGGACACGCGCCGTTCTGGGACCAGCCCGCCGTCTTCAACGATCTGCTCGGCCGGTTCGCGGCCGATGTGGTGGCGAAGCCCGCCACCACGCCCAGAGAACTGCCGCTCGCCCGTTCGGCCTGAGCCTTATTCGGCCGCCTGCGGCAGCGGCTCGGCCCGTTCCCACTTCAGCACCGGCGAGCGCGCTGCACGCGTCTCGTCGAGACGGCGCCGCGGTGCGCTCATCGGGGCGCTGGTGAAGCGAGCGCTGTTGCCGGATTTCGCATCCGCCGCCAGTTCCAACATCACGTCGCAGAAGTGGTCGAGCGTCTGCTTGCTCTCGCTCTCGGTCGGCTCCACCAGCATCGCGCCATGCACCACCAGGGGGAAGTACATGGTCATCGGGTGGAAACCCTCGTCGATCATCGCTTTGGCGAAATCGAGCGTCGAGACGCCGGTGCCCTCGAGGAAGCTGTCGTCGAACAGCGCCTCGTGCATGCAGGGCTGGCCGGGGAACGGCACCGAGAAGGCGCGCTCGAGCCGCGCCTTGATGTAGTTGGCATTGAGCACGGCATCCTTGGCAGCCTGCGCCAGCCCGTCGCCACCATGGCTCAGCATGTAGGTCAGCGCGCGCACGTACATGCCCATCTGGCCGTTGAACGCGGTGATGCGGCCGAGGTGCTGGCCTTCAGCGTGCTCCACCAGTTCGCCTTTCCGGACGAATGGCACCGGCGCGAACGGCGCCAGCGCTGCCGACAGCACCACCGGGCCGGCGCCCGGCCCGCCACCGCCATGCGGGGTGGAGAAGGTCTTGTGCAGGTTGATGTGCATGGCGTCGATGCCGAGATCGCCCGGCCGCACCACGCCCATGATGGCGTTGAAGTTGGCACCATCGCAGTAGAAGAAGGCGCCAGCCTCGTGCACGGCGGCGGCGATCTCAATCACCTCCGGCTCGAACAGCCCGCAGGTATTAGGGTTGGTCAGCATGATCGCCGCGACGTCGGGGCTCAGCGCCGCCTTCACAGCCTCGACATCCACCGTGCCGTCATCGCGCGCCGGGATCGAGCGCACGCTGTAGCCGAGGAAGGCCGCCGTCGCCGGGTTGGTGCCGTGGGCGCTCTCGGGCACCAGCACGACCTTGCGGTGCCCCTGCCCTGCCGCTTCCTGCGCGGCACGGATCGCCATCATGCCGGCCATCTCGCCATGGGCGCCGGCCTTGGGGGTCAGGCATACGGCAGCGGTGTTGGTCAGCGTCAGCAGCCAATGCGCCAGCTCATCCATCAGTGCCAGCGCGCCCTGGACGGTCGAAACGGGCTGCAGCGGGTGGATGTCGGCGAAGCCTGGCAGTCGGGCCATCTTCTCGTTGAGGCGCGGGTTATGCTTCATGGTGCACGAGCCGAGCGGGTACATGCCGCTGTCGATCGAGTAGTTGAGCCGGCTGAGCCGCACATAGTGGCGCAGCGTCTCGGGCTCGGTGAGTCCTGCCAGATCGATCTCGGATTTCCGCTCGAAGCCGCCGAGGAACGCGCCGTCGATCTTCACGTCCGGCAGGTCGACGCCGGAGTGCTCGCGGTCGCCGATCTCGAACAGCAGCGGCTCGTTAGGGAGCAGCGACGAGCCTGAGACGGAGGTGAAATCGGAAGTGCCGACGCCGGTCGGGCGGCCCTGGTTGTTCATGCTCATTGGGCTTGCTCCGAGAGGGCGGCGTGGAGGCACTCGGCCAGCATCGCGATATCATCGTCGGTGGTCAGTTCGGTGGCCGCGAGGACGATGAGGTTGGCGCAATCCGGATTGTCCGGCTCCAGCCGGCTGACCGGGAGGCCAGCGAGGACGTCGGCCCTGGCTAGCAGTTCGACGATCGGCGCTGCGGGGACCGGGAGGCGGATGGTCATCTCGTTGAAGAAGCTCTTGTTGAGCAGTTCGACGCCCGGCACCGTGCCGAGCATGCGCGCCAGCTTCACCGCATTGTGGTGATTGAGGCGGGCCAGTTTCACCAGTCCGGCCTCGCCCAAGAGCGACATGTGGATCGAGAAAGCCAGCGCGCAGAGCCCCGAGTTGGTGCAGATGTTGCTCGTCGCCTTCTCGCGGCGGATGTGCTGCTCGCGGGTCGAGAGCGTCAGCACGAAGCCGCGATTGCCGTCAGCATCGACGGTCTCGCCGCAGAGCCGGCCAGGCATCTGCCGGATGAACTCCTTCTTCGTCGCCATCAGCCCGACATAGGGGCCGCCGAAGTTTAGGCTGTTGCCGATCGACTGGCCCTCGGCGACGACGATATCGGCACCCAGTGCACCCGGGGCCTCGATCAGGCCCAGCGACACCACCTCGGTCACCACGACGATCAGCAGCGCTCCAGCGGCATGCGCCGCGTCGGCGGCGGCGCGCAGATCGCGCAGGTGGCCGTAGAAGTCCGGCGTCTGCACGACGATCGCAGCCGTCTCGCTGTCGATACGGTTGAGGATGTCGCCCTGCCCCTCCGGCGAGGCCGGCAGGCAGATGAGATCTGGGCCATCGCCCAGATAGGTGCGGACCACGTCGCGATAGTGCGGGTGCAATCCGCCCGACAGCACGATGCGGTTGCGGCGGGTCAGCCGGCGCGCCATCAGCACCGCCTCGGCTGTAGCGGTCGAGCCGTCATACATCGAGGCGTTGGCGACCTCCATGCCGGTGAGATGCGCCACCTGGGTCTGGAACTCGAACAGCATCTGGAGCGTCCCCTGCGAGACCTCCGGCTGGTACGGCGTGTATGCCGTCAGCCATTCCGAACGCTGGATCAGGTGATCGACGCTCGCCGGCACGTGGTGCCGGTAGGCGCCGGCGCCGATGAAGAACGGGCCATCGCCAGCCGCGTGGTTGCGTCCGGCCAGCGCCTTCATGTGCGCCTCGACGAGGAACTCCGGCGAATGCGCCGGCAGGTTCACCGACTCGGTCAGCAGCGCTGAGCGCGGCACGCGGGCAAACAGGTCAGCGGCGGTCTTGGCGCCGATGACGGCGAGCATATCGGCCCGCTCGTGCTCGGAATGGGGGAGGTAGCGCATCGAAATCCTCAGGCAGTCAGCTTGGCGTAGGCGTCGGCATCCATCAGCCCGTCGAGCTCGGCCGCGTTGTCGAGCTGGAGCTTGAAGATCCAGCCGTCGGCTTCTGGCGACGAGTTGATGAGGCCGGGTTCGCCCGAGAGCGCCTCATTGACGGCGGTGACGGTGCCGGAGACTGGGGAGTAGATCTCGGACGCGGCTTTCACCGATTCCACCACCGCGGCCTCGTCGCCGGCCTTCAGCTTCTGGCCCACCTTGGGAAGCTCGACATAGACGATGTCGCCCAGCTGCTCCTGCGCGTAGGGCGTGATCCCCACGGTTCCGATGGAGCCCTCTTGGGTGATGTACTCGTGGTCCTTGGTGAACTTGGTCATTTGCTGGCCTTCCGGACATAGCGATGGGGAACGAATGGGGTGGCGACGGCTTCCGCCGCCTGGGTCTTGCCGCGCACCATCACCTGCAGTTTGGTGCCGGGGGCGGCGTGATCGGGCGGCACGAAGCCGATGGCGATGGCGCGGCTGAGGCTCGGGGCGAAGCCGCCCGAGGTGACAACGCCGATCTCGGCGCCGTACTGGTCGAGGATCGCCGCACCTTCGCGCGCCGGCGCGCCTTCCACCGTCAACCCGACACGGACGCGCTCCAGCACCCCGCCGAGTTCGGCGAGGATGCGCTGGGCGCCGGGGAAATCGGCGGCCTCGCGGCGGCGTTTCGAGATGGCGAAGTTTAGGCCGGCCTCGACAGGCGAAATGGTCTCATCGAGGTCGTGGCCATAGAGCGGCAGCCCGGCCTCGAGCCGCAGGCTGTCGCGGGCGCCGAGGCCGATCGGCTTCACCCTGTTATCGGCGAGCAGCGTATCCCAGAAGGCGGCGGCGTGCTCCGGATCGACGAGGATCTCGAAGCCGTCCTCGCCGGTATAGCCGGAGCGCGAGATCACCAGCTTGGTGTCGCGCCAGTCGAACGAGCCGTAGTGCATGAAGCCGAGTTCGGCAGCGGCCGGGACGATCGCGTCGATCACCGCCGCCGCCTCCGGCCCCTGCAACGCCAGCAGCGCCGCGTGGTCCGAGCGGTTGAGCGTCGCCCGCCCCAGCGCCGCCGTGGCGATGCGCTGGAAATCGGCTTCCTTGGTGCCGGCATTGACCACGATGTAGAGCGCCCCGCCCCAGCCCTCGGCTGCCGGTCGGGCGACCATCAGGTCGTCATAGGTGCCACCCGCCTCGTTGAGCAGCAGCGTGTAGCGGATCTGCCCGGGTTTCAGCCCCTTGATGTCGCCGCAGATCAGCGGCTCCACCACTTCGGCCACCGCGGCATGGTCGGCTTCGCCGTCGCCCGACTTGTGATCGAGCACGAGGAAGCTCGGGCCCATATGCGAGACATCGAACAGCCCCGCATGCTCGCGGGTCCATTTGTGCTCGGCGATGATGCCGGCGGGGTATTGCACCGGCAGCGAATAGCCGGAGAACGGCACCATTCGCCCGCCAAGCGCAACGTGCTTATCGTTGAGGACTACGGTCTTGAGGTCGTCTGCCGGTTGTTCGGCCATTGGGACACCAGGGGTTGACTGCACAGCAACGCGTGAGCAACCGCCCCCGCGTTCGTGCCCCCTCTGTCCGCTAACCTGAGAGATTTCCTCACCGCCTATGGGCGAGTTGCTCCTTCGGTGGGGTGTGGTCACCCGCTTTCCAGAGTTCAGTCTGACTACGGTCCGGTTGCCTGAGAGTTTCCGGGGCGGTTGCTCCTTCGGCGCCGGCGCGAAGCCGGACTCTCCCGCAGTCGAGGTATGCTAAGCCGGGTTTACGGGGCGGAGTCAATCCGCCCCTCGCCGGCTATACAGTCACGTCAGCTGTCGAAGCCGACCCAGATCACGATCTGCTCGCCGCCTGTGTAGGGAATGGCGACGTTCTCGACCACCTTCACGAATTCTTCAGACTGGTTCGGCGGCGTGATGGTGACGGGGATTTCGTAGCGCTCGGAGAACAGCGGAACTTCGTCGCGTTCCACCGCGAAACGCACCGGCACGTTGACGTTGGTCTGGTTGCCGGCAGGCCCGAGCAACAGGCGGCCGACGATACCCATCTTCACGGTGATCAGCCCGTTGGATACCACGCAGTTGCGCGACTGCTTCTCGATCACCGCCTGGTAGTTCAGCGCGCGCGCGTCACCCACCTTGCCCTTGCCGTAATAGAACAGCGCTTCGCCGCCCAGCCGCACCTTGATCGGCGGGCATTCGGTGGCGATGGCAGGCAGCGCATTGGTGCTGGCGGTTGCCAGTTCCTGCTGCGTGGGGTTGGCGGTCTGCATGGGAGACGGACCGCTCGCGGCGGGCGCGAACATATTGCCCATCGAGCAGGCCGAGAGCGCAAGCGCCACTGCGCCAATCGAAACCAGCCGTGCGCCCTGCGTCGCTGCCACTTCAACAAACCCCATGCGACTGCTCCTTACGCACTTACTCGCGACGCTTCGAGGGCCAGCAGCACGGCCGGCGCGCCGCTGACGGTCACTCCTGCCACATCCTGCACGAAGAGGTCCTTAACGACGCCGTTCTCGATGATCATGGCGAAACGCGCGAAGCGCTTGCCCAGATCGTTGGATGTCTTGTCCAGCCCAAGCGCATCGGCCAACTGGGCGTGGGCATCGGCGATGAAATCGACCTTCCCCAGGGCCTCGGAACGCTGTCCCCAGGCCTTAGTCACATGGTGGTCGTTGACCGTGCCGCAGACGACGCGGTCGACGCCGAGCGCCTTGAATTTCGCGGTGTTGGCGACAAAGCCAGGCAGGTGCGAGGTGTCGCAGGTCGGGGTGAAGGCGCCCGGCACGCCGAAGAACACGATCTTGCCGGTGCCGAGCACGGCGTCGGCGGTGGTATCGACAGTGTCGCCGCTGGTCACGAGCTTGACGGGAACGGACGGAATCCTGTCGCCGGGCTGGATCGTCATCTCTGTGCTAGCTCCCCATGACCAAAACTCGAACACCCGGAACCCGGGCGCGAGGGACCTTAGATCAGTCGTCCGCTGCCGTCGACCCGGCGGACGAAATCCGCCGCTCGACCGAGAACGGACCCATTTCGGTCATGAATGTGAGCCGGACGGGCATGCCCTCCACGTCGCGGCTACTTTCTCCCCCGAGCAGTGGCAGGAGGACTAGTTTTCCATCCGGGCTTTTTTGCGGCGCACCAAAGAGTTGCCCACCTTCTCCGGCATCGGCGATGAGCGATTGCGGGTCGACCTCGTGGTCGCTGACCTGCACCGCCAGCGCGCCGCTCGCGGTGTCCAGCCCCACCCAGGCGATCGGGTCGCGCGGGTCTTCCCAGGGCATCGGTGTAAGCGCTAGCGCCTGCGCGATGCGCAGCCCCTGCACCCGGTCGGGGGTAGCAAAGGACAACGGCAGGTCGAAGCTTGCCGTCACCGGCACGCAGATGTCGGAGCAGACGCCCATCACCACCTGCAATTTGAGGTTGGTGGCCGCACCATCGAGCTTCAGGTCCACCGGCAGCACCGTCGGGCCGCGATAGACGAAATCAACATAGCCGGTCTTGGTCTCGCGCAACGGGAACGGCCACAGCACTTCGTGGCTGAGCACGCCGGTGGAGCCGCTGAAATCGAAGGTGGTCGGAATGCCGGTTTCACCGGGCACCCGCCAATAGGTGTTGGTGGCCATCGGCATGTCAATCTCGAGCGCCACCGTGGTGGTGCCGTCGGACTTCAGCACATCGGACGAGATCAGCCGGACCCTCGCATCGGGGGCAACATCCTGCCACGGCGTTTCGGCCGCCGTGGCGGGGAGGCTGAGGGCGGCGATAAGCAGAACTGCCGGGGTGCGCATGGGTTTCCGGATAGCCGAGCGCACCCTAAATAGAAAGGCGGATCAGGTCTTCGTGAAGCTAGGCAGAGTGCCCGGGCCGGGTCTAGATTAGAGGCATCCGGCCAAGCCGGTGCCAGGAGATGTCGTCATGGAGTCGCTCAGGGGCCAGTTTCTCGTCGCCATGCCGGACATGGGCGATGACCGTTTCCGCGATACCGTCGTCTATCTGGTCGGGCACGGCGAAGAAGGAGCCATGGGGCTGGTGATCAACCAGAGCCTCGAGGACATGAAGTTCGCCGATATCCTCGAAGAGCTGCAGCTCGGCGAGAAAGACGAACTCATCCAGCTGCCCGACGAAGTGCGCAACCGCAAGGTGCTGCGCGGCGGCCCGGTGCAGAAGAGCCGCGGTTTCGTGCTGCACTCGTCCGACTATTTCCGCGTCGGCAACTCCTACGAAGTCACCGACGACATCTGCCTCACGGCGACGCTCGACATCCTCAAGGCCATGGCCTTCAAGAACTCGCCGAGCGAGGCGCTGTTCGCGCTCGGCTATTGCGGCTGGAGCCCGGGGCAGCTCGAGACCGAAATACAGGGCAATGGCTGGCTGACGGTGCCATTCTCACGCGAACTGCTGTTCGGGCTGCCGATCGAGAACCGTTACGACGCAGCGCTGGCGAGCTTGGGGATCACGCGGGCGACGCTGAGCGCGACGGCGGGGCATGGTTGAACGGGGTCCCGGCTTTCGCCGGGGTGACGGCCGGTGATGGTGGAGAGACCGCGGGTAGCGCCGCGCCCTACTTGCCGCTGAACTGGCTCTGCAGGCGCTTGCCGAGTTCCGCGCCGCTCATGGCGGCGCCGAAGGCGTAGCCCTGGGCGTACTGGCAGTTGAGCTGCTGCAGCCGCTCGATTTCCTCGATGGTCTCGACACCCTCAGCGATGACGCTGAGGTCGAGTTCCGTCGCCAGCGTAATGATGGCGCGGATGATCGGCACCTGGGTGTGGCTCATGCCGCTGTCGTCGCCCAGTTGCACGAAGGCAGCGGGGATCTTGATGGTGTCGAATGGGAAGCGGTGCAGGTAGCTGAGCGATGAGTGTCCTGTGCCGAAATCGTCGAGCGCGAGGCGGAGGCCGAGGGCGCGCAGCGCGTTCAGCACATAGGCCGAGTGCTCGGGGTTGCTCATCACCTGGCTCTCGGTGATCTCCAGCTTCAGGTGGCGGGCGATCTGGCGGTGGTCGGAGACCAGCGCGCGCATGTCGTTGAGCAGCGATTCCGTCGCAAGCTGCGCCGGCGACAGGTTCACCGAGACGAAGAAATCCTCGGGCAGCGGCAGCGATGCCGCCCATTCGCGGGCCTGCCCGGCGGCCTGCTCGAAGGCGACGCGGCCGAGGCGCTCGATCAGCCCGGTGCGCTCGGCCAGCGGCACGAACTCCTCGGGCGGAACCACGCCACGCTGCGGATGATTCCAGCGCATCAGCGCCTCACATCCAGCGATCGTGCCAGAATGGATGTCCATGATCGGCTGGAACTGCACCGCCAGCTCGCCATGACGGAGGCCGCGGTCGAGGTCCTCCTCACCGGCCTTTGAATAGGCGGCGATGGAGCGGGCGGAGGCGCGGAAGGCTTCGATGCGGTCGCCGCCCAGGCGCTTGGCGTAGTACATGGCGAGCTCGGCATCGCGCAGCACGTCGGGCGCGGCGACCGGGTTGCCGTCATAGATCGTAACGCCGATGGAGGCGGTAAGGCTGAGGTCGCGCTCGCCGAAGTTGAAGGGCGACTTCAGGGCCTTGCGGATCTGCTCGGCGGTCTCGGCGATCTTGCCGGCGGCCTGCTCGGACGCGAGGATCACGCCGAACTGGTCGCCGCCGAGGCGCGCGACCGTATCGAGCGGGCGCATGACGCGGGCGACGCGGCGGGAGATCGCCAACAGCACGGAGTCGGCGGCGGAGTGCCCTACCCGCTCCTCGAGCTCGGTGAAGCGATCGATATCAATGAGAAACACCGCGGGCTTGGTGCCGTTGGGCAGGCGGGCACGGACCAGGGCGCGCTCCAGCCGGTCGAGGAACAAGTGCTTGTTGGGCAGGCCCGTCAGGCTGTCATGCACGGCGTCGTGCAGCAGGCGCTCGCGGCTGGCGCGGTCCTCGTTGACGTCCTGCAGGGTGCCGACGATGCGGTTGACCTGGCCGTCGCCGCCGAGCACCGGCTTCACCCGCATGCGCATGGTGCGGAAACTGCCGTCGTGGGCAGTGAGGCGCACGTCGGCCGAGACCTTGCCGCGGCGCAGTTCCACCAGCGTGTCGAAGGCGGTGCGGAAGCGGTCGCGATCCTCGGGATGGACACGGTCGAGCCAGCGCTTGATCGAGCCGCGCAGTGCGCCGCGCCGTTCGCCGAGGCGGGTGCCGAGTTCATCGGAGACCGAGACGCGGTCGCGCTCGATGTTCCAGTCGAAGACGAAGTCGCCCGAACCGGTCAGCGCCAGCGCGCGTCGTTCCACTTCGGAGAGCGTGCCGATCGACACCTGCCCCTCGGAGAAGGCGTGCTGCACCGAGGTGAAGCCGAGCAGCATGACGATGAGCACGAGGCCGCCCGCCACTGCCGGCTGCGCCACGTCGTTCGACACCTGACCGGTGACCACCAGCCAGGCGTAGAACAGCCAGGCGATGTAGATGACCCAGGTCGGCACCAGCAGCACCGCCCGGTCGTAGCCGCGCAGCGCGAGCAAAAGGATCAGGAAGAAGCCGGTGACGCCGAGCAGCGCCAGCACGAGCCGCGCCACGGTCGCGGCGATCGAGGGCTGGAAGAAGGCGAAACCGAAGAGCGCGAGGAACACCACCACAAGCGCCAGCGCCAGGTGGATGAAGCGCAGGTGCCAGCGGTGGAGGTTCAAATAGATGAACAGGAAGCCGAACAGCGTCGTGGCGATGCCTGCCTCCGCCGCCGCCCGGAACGGTTGCATGGCCCCGTTGGAGATGCCCAGCAAAGGTCCGAGCACGCCGAAATCGACCAGCAGGTAGATCAGCACGGCCCATGAGAACGCCGCCGTCGCCGGGAAGATCCCGCGCCCCTTCACCACGAACATGATGGTGAGGAACACCGCCGCCAGCGCCGCAACACCCAGTACCACGCCGCGGAACAGTGTGAACGAGTTGACGTAGTCGCGATAAGCGTCGGGTTTCCACAAGTAGAGTTCCGGCAGCGAGCCGTTCGACAGCTCTGCGACGAAGGTCACGGTGGCGCCCGGGTCGAGCACCACCTCGAAGACGTCCGCTTCGCGGTCGGTGAGGCGGGTCGGCCTGAGGCCGGCGCTCGGGGTCAGCACCTTGATGCGCTCGGCACCGAGATCGGGGCGGAACACGCCCGAGCCGGGCAGGCGGAAGAATGGCGCCACCAGCAGGCGCTCGAGCTGCACGTCGGAATCGTTGCGCAGCGCGAACAGCGCCCAGTTCGGGTTGCTGCCGCCTACGGAAGCCAGCACTTCGATGCGGCGGATGATCCCGTCTTCACCGGCGGCGGTGGAGAGCTGCACCTTGCCTGCGTCGCCGGGAACGATATCGACCACGCCGGTGAGGTTCACGGCGTTGACGTTCTCGGGGGCGGTGATGACGTCGAAAGCGGAGGCAGGAAGGTTCCCGGCCAAAGCCAACGCAATGCACATCGCGAGGAAGAGGATGTGACGCATTAGATGAAAAATGGCCCTGCCGCCGTCATGGTTGGGGAACTTAGGTAGCGGGGTTTCCCCCTTGGGACAAGCATTCACCGGCTGGAGTGCCTAACGGCCGCGTCGTAGCGCTCTCGGGTAAGGCCGAATAGCACATGATCGGCCCATCTGCCGTCGATCTGGAGGTAGTTCTCGGCGTAGCCCTCTTCCGTGAATCCGTTTTTTTCAAGGACGCGACGGCTGGCCTGATTGTCGGGCAGGAAAGCCGCGTGGATGCGGTGAAGTCCAAGTGTTTCAAAGCAGAACGGCACGACGAGACCCACTGCCTCGGTCATGTAGCCCTTGCCGGCGAACTTGTGGCCCATCCAGTAGCCGAGGTTGACGAACTGCGCGGCACGCCGCCGCACGTTGGAGAGGGTGATGCCGCCGACCAGTTCGCCCTCGCGGGTGAAAATGAAGAAGGCGTAGTCGGTGCCGGCCTTGGCCTCGTCGCGGCCGCGCTTCAGCCGCGACGCATAGACGCGCTGGCCGAGGTCCGAGTCGGTCCAGCGGGGTTCGTAGGGCCTGAGGAAATCGCGGCTGGCACGGCGCAGGTCCCGCCAGGCGATGTAGTCACTCGTACGCGGCGCGCGCAGGATCACCCGCTGACCCGTCAGCACCGGGGTATCGTCGCGAGCAAACCAGGTGAGCATCATGACGCCGTCGCCACGCGTTCAGTTCTTGAGCTGTGCCGCAATGTCGCGATAGTCGGGGAGCTTGGCGACCGGGCCAATGCCCGCCAGCGACACCTTGCCGGCATCGAATATCTGCCGCGCGATCTGCTTCACGCGATCCGCGGTGATGCGGTTGATCCGGTCCACCGTCTCCTGCAGCGGAATGGTGCGGCCCCACAGGATCTGCTGGCGCGCCAGTTGCCCGGCGCGGGACGACGGGCTTTCGAGCGACATCAGCAGGCCAGCACGAATCTGGTTGCGGACGCGGATCACCTCCTCGTCGGAGATGGTTTCGGTCGCCTTGCGCAGTTCATCGAGCACGACAGGCAGCAGGTCCGTGACCTCGTCCTCGCCGGTCGAAGCGGCGACGCCGAAGATGCCGCTGTCGGCGAAGGCCCAGTGGAAGGCGTAGACCGAGTAGCAGAGGCCGCGCTTCTCGCGCACTTCCTGGAACAGCCGCGAGCTCATGCCGCCGCCGAGAATCGAGGCGAGGATCTGCACCGCGTAGAAGCCGTCGGAATTGTAGGCACGGCCTTCCATGCCGAGCACGATGTGTGCCTGCTCGTGGTCCGAGATGAGACGCTGCTCGCCCCCGACATAGGCGGCCTTCTCCGGGGCCGGAGCACCGGTGGTCTTGAGGTCGTGGAAGCGGTTGTTGGCGATGTCGACCAGCGCATCGTGATCGACGTTGCCGGCGGCGCAGAGCACCATGTGGTCGCCCACATAGTTGCGCTCCATGTAGGCGCGGATGGAGTCCGGCCCGAAGCTGTTCACCGACTCGACGGTGCCGAGGATGGTGCGGCCGATGGCCTGATCCGGATAGGCCGCCTGCTGGAACAGGTCGAAGACGTGGTCGTCAGGGTTGTCGCGGGCGGCACCGATCTCCTGGACGATCACCTGCTGCTCGCGATCGAGCTCGTGCTGCTCGAACTGCGAATTCTGGAGGATGTCCGAGAGGATGTCGGCGGAGAGCGCCACATCTTCCTTCAGCACACGGGCGAAGTAGCCGGTGTGCTCGACCGAGGTCGCAGCATTGAGGTCGCCGCCGACGTTCTCGATCGTTGACGCGATTTCCAACGCATCGCGGGTTTTGGTGCCCTTGAAGGCCATGTGCTCGAGCATGTGCGAGATGCCGTGCTCGGCTTCGGTTTCGCTGCGCGATCCGGCCTTGACCCAGATGCCCAGGGAGGCGCTTTCGAGGTGCGGCATGTCGTCGGTCAAAACGGTCATGCCGTTCGGAAGCGTCGTACTCCTGACAGTCACTTATGCTCCTCCAGCACGGGTCCGTGCCGCAATAAACCGCTCAACCTCGGACTGGTCGTTGTCCAGCACCGTGTAGCGTTCTTCTCGTTCATAAAGATCAGACAACCACGCCGGCAAAGCCGGTTCAATGCCCGCCGCTGCCTTGACGGCCGCCGGGAATTTCGCGGGATGCGCGGTGGAGAGCGTCACGACCGGCGACGGCCCGCCCACCAGAGTGCGCGCGACGGCAACGCCGACGGCGCTGTGCGGGTCGAGCAGGTAGCCGGAGGCGGTCTGTACGGCCTTGATCGTCGCGGCGGTCGCAGCCTCGTCAGTGCGGCCCGCGACGAACTGCCGGCGGATCGCCGCCATGCCCTTGTCGGGGATGGAGAAGCCGCCGGATTGCTTCAGTCCGCTCATCATCGACTTCACGGCGTCTGCGTCGCGATCGACCGACTCGAACAGCAGGCGCTCGAAGTTCGAGCTGACCTGGATGTCCATCGAGGGGCTGATGGTAGGGTGGACACCGGTGACCTCGTAGCGCCCGGTTTCGAGCGTACGGGCGAGGATGTCGTTGGAGTTGGTAGCGATGGCCAGCGTCTTGATCGGCAGACCCATGCGTGCGGCGCAATAGCCCGCGAAGATGTCGCCGAAATTGCCGGTGGGGACGGTGAAGATCACCTCACGCTGCGGCGCGCCGAGCGAGGCAGCAGCGGTGAAGTAGTAGACGATCTGCGCGACGATGCGGCCCCAGTTGATGGAGTTGACGCCGCTCAGCTGTGTCGCGTCGCGGAAGCGGCGGTTGTTGAACAGGCCTTTGACGATGTCCTGGCAGTCGTCGAACGTGCCGCGTAGCGCGATGTTGTGGACGTTGGCGTCGAGCACCGTGGTCATCTGCCGACGCTGCACTTCGGAGGTGCGGCCCTCGGGGTGGAGGATGAAGATGTCGGTGGCGTCGCGGCCGCGGAACGCCTCGATGGCGGCGGAGCCGGTGTCGCCGGAGGTGGCGCCGACGATGGTGGCGCGGCTGCCGCGCTTGGCGAGGATGTGGTCCATCACCCGCCCAAGGAACTGCATCGCGACGTCCTTGAACGCCAACGTCGGGCCGTGGAACAGCTCGAGGACGAAGTGCCCCGGCTCGATCTCGACCAGCGGCGCGACCGAGGGATGGCGGAACGTGGCGTAGGCATCGTCGATGATGCGCTTCAGCTCCAGATCGGGAATCTCGCCATCGACGAAGCGGCGGATGATGTCGAAGGCGACTTCGGCATAGGGGCGGTTGGCGTAGGCCGCGATCTCGCTGGGGGTGATCTGGGGCCAGGTCTGGGGGACGAAGAGGCCGCCGTCGCTCGCTAGACCCGCGAGAACAGCGTCTGAAAAGCCGGGCACGACCGCCCCGCCGCGCGTAGAAACGAACTGCATGTAGGGAAAGCGCCCCGCCTTGTTCTCACACGTGCCTGCTGCAGCACGCGGTTTGGGATTGCGCCGCACCCTATTGAAACTGGGGCTGCGCCGCAAGTTTCATGGCTTGTGTCATCGCTTGGGTGGCTGTGGCGGCCGTTGCCGGCGGGCCCAGAACCAGAGCAGGAACGGCACCAGCGTGGCGAAGCCGAACCACGTAATGGCATAGCCGAGATGGTTGTTGGGGAAGCTGACGGTGGTCTCGCCGCCCTGCGGCAAGGCCCCACCAGGGCCGGCCGGAAGGTCGATGTAGATCGGCGCGACAGGCTGGGGCACCGCCCCCGCGAGCGAGGCCAGCCGGTCGGTGTTGCGCACCCATTCGACACGCTTGGCCGTGTCGGGAGCCGGCGTGAAGCTGGTGATGGCCTCGGTGGCTCGGGCGATGCCGGTAAGGCTGACAAGGCCGGGTTCAACCACACCACCGACGGCGAACGCCTCGGCCGACTCCTGCGGGACGAAGCCACGGTTGATGAAGACAGTGCCGCCGGCAGCGAGCGCCAGGGGTGTCATCACCCAGTAGCCGGGACCGGAGAGCTTACCGTGCTGATCGGCAAGGCTGGTGAAGACCAGCACGGTTTCGGACGGCAGGAAGGTGCCGGAGGCGATGACCGGGCGATAGTCCCAGGCTTCCGCGTCGAAGGCGCCCCACTCGGCGAGCGGCGGCAGCTGCTCGGGCGGCTGGTCCATGCGCGACGCCACGTTGGCGATCAGCCGTTCCTTCTCGCCGAGGCGCTCGACCTGCCAGGTGCCGAGGACGGTAAACAGCACCATCAGCACCAGCATGAAGGCGATGAAGCCCCAGAACAGCAGGCGCGAGGGCCGCCGCTCGGCCGTGATGTCGTCAGCCATCGAGACGACCTTCACCGGCCTTGTTGTGGTATTGCAGCGCGATCATCGTCGCCTTGAACGGCCGAAGCAGCAGCAGCGACAGGATCACCGTGCCAGGGAGCCAGAGCAGCAGGTGAACGAACGGCGGCGGGTGGAACAGCCCTTCGACGGCGGCAGCCGCTCCGACGATGACGAAGCCGACGATCAGGATGATGAACACCGCCGGCCCCTCAGTGCCCTCGGCAAAGCTGAGGTCGAGGCCGCAGCTCTCGCAACGCTTCATGGGCTTTAGGAAGCCCGAGAATAGTGGTCCCTCACCGCAGCGCGGGCAGCGGCAGGCAAGGCCGGTGGCGAAGGGAGATGGGAGGCGTTCGGAGGTGGGCTCGGTCATGGCGGGTTTCTATCACATCCGGAAAGCGCGGGACGCGTCATTGTCGCGCAGGCCAAAAGGCAAAGGGCGCGGCTGGAGCCGCGCCCTTTGAAGATCCTAGCAGGTCCACCTCAGTGGTTGAGCGTCACGCCCCAGCTGCCCCAGACGTAGATCGAGGCAAACAGGAACAGCCAGACCACGTCAACGAAGTGCCAGTACCAGGCGGCGAACTCGAAGCCGAGGTGATGCTCGGGGGTAAAGCTGTCGCGCATGGCGCGGATCAGGCAGACGATCAGGAAGATCGTACCGATCAGCACGTGGAAACCGTGGAAGCCGGTGGCCATGAAGAAGGTGGCGCCGTAGATGTTCGCACCCTCGCCGCCAAACAGGAACCCGGCCTCGGAATACTCGAGCGCCTGCACACAGGTGAACAGCGCGCCGAGCGCAATGGTGATCACCAGGCCCCAGACGAGGCCGCGCTTGTCCTTGTGGAGCAGCGCATGATGGGCCCAGGTCACCGCAGTGCCCGAGGTCAGGAGGATCAGCGTGTTGAACAGCGGCAGGTGCCAGGGGTTGAACAGCTCGACGCCAGTCGGCGGCCAGGTGGTGCCCAGGGCCGCAATGCGGGCGTACTGCTCGTGGGCCTCTTGGTTGAAGAAACCGTCGAAGTAGGCCCAGAACCAGGCGACGAAGAACATCACTTCGGAAGCGATGAACAGCATCATGCCGTAGCGGTGATGCATCATCACCACCGGGGTATGGTCGCCGGCCTTGCCTTCCTTGATGACGTCGCTCCACCACGCATACATGGTGTAGAGCACGCCGATGAAACCCACGATCAGCAGGTATGGCGGCAGGATCTCGTGGAACCACAGGATGGCGCCGAGCGCCATGACAAAGGCCGAGACCGAGCCGACGAAGGGCCAGGGACTGGGGTTTACCAGGTGATAGTCGTGGTTGGGCTTGGCGTGCGCAGCCATGGTCAGCTTCCCTCGCTCTTAACGGCGTAGAATGTATAGGACAGGGTGATATCGCGAACGGTGTCGAGATCGCCATTCTCGGCAATATCGGGGTCGACGAAGAAGACGATCGGCATCTCGACGGTTTCGCCGGGCTGCAGCGTCTGCTCGGTGAAGCAGAAGCACTCGATCTTGTTGAAGTAGATGCCGGTCTGCTCGGGCGTGACGTTGAAGATCGCCTGGCCGGTGATCGGCTTGTTCGAAGAATTGTGGGCGATGAACGTCACCGTCTCGACGTTGCCGATCTTGTCGGTGACGGGCTTGGCGGGGGTGACGGTCCAGGGCAGGCCGCCCTCGACATTGGAGTCGAAGCGCACGGTCATCTCGCGGGCGATGGCGCCCTTGGGGTTGCCGGCGGAAACCTGCGTGGTGCCACCAAGCCCGGTGACCTGGCAGAACAGCGCGTAGAGCGGCACGGCCGCATAGGCGGCGCCTACCATCAGGGCAACCACGACCAGCAGCGTCAGGGCGACGTGGCGGTTGCGGTGACTGTTGGGGAGCGAAGCGTCGGTCATGTCAAAGCGGCCGGTCGAGCACGGCAGGGCCCATCTTCACGATGGTCAGCACGTAGACGATGATGACGAAGGCGCCGAGGGCGAGGCCGAGCGCAATCGAGCGCCGGCGGCGGCGGGCAGCCAGCTCGGCCTCTTCGTCGCGTTTGACTGGTTCAGCCATCAGAGCCATCCCAAGGTGGTGGCTACGTGATCGGTGATCAGCGCCAGGAAGATCACGAAGAGATAGCTCAGCGAGTAAGTGAACAGGGCGCGGCCGGCCTTCTTCATCGCCACCGTCTCGGTGGTGCGGAAGAGGATCCAGGCGAACCAGAGGAAGCCAATGCCGGTCGCGACGGCGGTGGCGGTGTAGATCACGCCCATGAAGCCGAGCCAGCCAGGCACCAGCGTCGAGGCAACCAGCACCACCGAGTAGGCGAGGATCTGCAGCTTGGTGGAGGCCTCGCCCGCCACGTTGGGCATCATCGGGATGCCGGCGGCGCCGTAGTCCGACTGCTTGTAGAGCGCCAGCGCCCAAAAATGCGGCGGCGTCCACAGGAAGATGATGAGGAACAGCACGACGGATTCGATGCTGATCGTGCCGGTGACGGCGGCCCAGCCGACCATTGGCGGGAAGGCGCCGGCAGCGCCGCCGATGACGATGTTCTGCGGCGTCGAGCGCTTCAGCCACATCGTGTAGATCACGGCGTAAAAGAAGATGGTGAAAGCTAGGAGACCCGCGGCAACCCAGTTGGTGGCCAGGCCGAGCAGGCACACCGAAAAGACCGACAGCACGAGGCCAAAAGCCAGGGCGTGGTCGCGTTCCATGCGGCCGGCTGGGATGGGCCGGTTGGCGGTACGGCTCATCAGCGCGTCGATGTCGGCGTCGTACCACATGTTCAGCGCGCCCGAGGCCCCTGCCCCGATGGCGATGCAGAGAATGGCGACCGCGCCGACGAAGGGATTGATGCCGACGGGGGCGAGCAGCATGCCGACGAGGGCGGTGAACACCACCAGCGACATCACCCGCGGCTTCAACAGCGCGAGATAGTCTTCAACCCGCGCCTCGTGGGCGTGGGTCGAGATCTCATTGCTGTGGTGCACGTAGGCCAATGTCTCTCGCCCTTGTGGCAGCGGGGCCCGGAAGCCCCGCCACAGGTTCTTGGATCAGTGGTTCGTGTCGGCGCCGATACGCGGCAGCGTCTCGAACTGGTGGAACGGCGGCGGCGACGACAGCGTCCACTCGAGAGTGGTCGCACCATCACCCCAGGGATTGGCCGGAGCCGGACGCTTCTTACGAGCGGCTTCGAACAGGATGTAGAGGAACAGCACCAGGCCGGCGAAGGTGATGTAGTAGCCGACCGAGGAGACGCGGTTCCACAGCGCAAACGCATCGGGATAGTCGATGTAACGGCGCGGCATGCCGGCGAGGCCGAGGAAATGCTGCGGGAAGAAGATCACGTTCACGCCGACGAAGGTGATCCAGAAATGGATGTTGGCCAGCGTCTCGTTGTACATGATGCCGAACATCTTCGGGTACCAGTAGTACCAGGCCGCGAAGATGGCGAACACGGCGCCCAGCGACAGCACGTAGTGGAAATGTGCCACGACATAATAGGTGTCGTGTAGCGCACGGTCGGCACCGGCATTGGCGAGCACCACACCGGTCACACCGCCGACGGTGAACAGGAAGATGAAGCCGATGGCCCAGAGCATGGGCGTGCGGAAGCTGATGGAGCCTCCCCACATGGTGGCGATCCACGAGAAGATCTTCACGCCCGTGGGCACCGCGATGACCATGGTGGCGGCCACGAAGTAGCGCTGCACGTCGAGCGACATGCCGACGGTGTACATGTGGTGCGCCCACACGATGAAGCCGACGCCGCCGATGGCAATCATGGCGTAGACCATCGCGAGGTAGCCGAACACGGGCTTGCGCGAGAAGGTCGAGACGATGTGGCTGATGATGCCGAAGCCCGGCAGGATCAGGATGTACACCTCGGGGTGACCGAAGAACCAGAACAGGTGCTGGAACAGGATCGGATCGCCGCCGCCGGCCGGATCGAAGAAGTGGGTGTCGAAATTACGGTCTGTGAGCAGCATGGTGATCGCGCCGGCAAGCACCGGCAGCGACAGCAGTAGCAGGAACGCAGTGACCAGCACCGACCACGGGAACAGTGGCATGCGATGCAGGGTCATGCCCGGTGCGCGCATGTTGAAGATGGTGGTGATGAAGTTGACGGCGCCGAGGATCGAGGAAGCGCCCGCGATATGCAGGGCCAGGATTGCGAAGTCCATCGCCGGGCCGGGCTGTCCGACCTTCGAGGACAACGGCGGATATATCGTCCAGCCGCCGCCGGTACCGAGCGCACCTGAGGGCCCCTCGAAGAACATCGACATCAACAGCAGCAGGAAGGCCGGCGGGAGTAGCCAGAACGAGATGTTGTTCATGCGCGGGAAGGCCATGTCCGGCGCGCCGATCATCAGCGGCACGAACCAGTTGCCGAACCCGCCGATCATCGCCGGCATCACCATGAAGAAGATCATGATGAGCGCGTGAGCGGTGGTGAACACGTTGTACATATGCTTGCCGGCATCGAGCGCGGCATCGGCATCGGTCTGGTAGACCAGCGCGGCAAGACCGTGGAAGATCTGGATGCCGGGCTCCTGCAGCTCAAGGCGCATGGCGCCCGAGAGCAGACCACCAATCACCCCCGCGACGATCGCGAAGATAAGGTACATCGTGCCGATGTCCTTGTGATTGGTCGAATAGACGTAGCGCCGCCAGCCGGTCGGATGGCCATGATCATGTGCCGCGGCGTGGCCGTGGTCATCATGGGCTTCCAAAGCGTGAGTATCGGCCATTCTGAGCGATCCCTTTTCGTATCACCTGGGGCGCCGGGTCGAGGACCCGCGCACGGGTCCTTAGCTGAGTGCAGGCAGGGTGGCGTTGGCGTCGTCGACGGTACCCGCCTTGAACGCTGCCATCCAGGCCGCAAATTCTTCCTTCGTCACGACGCGCACGGCGATCGGCATGAAGGCATGGTCCTTGCCGCACAGTTCCGAGCACTGACCATAGTAGATGCCGGTCTTGCGGGCATTGAACCATGTCTCGTTGAGCTTGCCGGGCACGGCGTCGATCTTGATGCCGAACGAGGGCACGGCGAAGGCGTGAATCACGCCCGACGGATCGGCGGTCACTTGAACGCGCACGGTGGTGTCGACGGGAACGACCAGCTCATAATCCACCGCGAGCAGGCGCGGTTGGTTGGGCTTCAGGTGCGGGCGGTCCTTACCGTCCTTGTCGACTTCCTGGAGGATGTTGGACGAGAGCGACTTGCCCTGGTCGACATACTCAAAGTCCCAGTACCACTGCTGGCCGGTCGCCTTGACCGTCAGCTCGGGGGCCGGAACCTCGACGTCACCGAACGAGAAGATGTTAGAGCCGAGATACTTGCGCTGCCCATCGGGGACGGTGAGCTGGTCGGTCAGCACCGCGAAGGACGGGATGGCGATGATCACGAGGATCAGGATCGGCACTACGGTCCAGACGATCTCGACCAGCGTGTTGTGCGTGGTGGAGGACGGCTTGGGGTTCGACCTGGCGTTGAACCGCACAATCACGACGATCAGCAGCACCAGGACGAGCACTGCGATCAGCACGGCAGTCCACAGCAGCGGGCCATCGTGGAAGGCGTGGATGGAATCCATGATCGGGGTCACGGAGGGCTGCAGCCCGATCTGACCGGGCACCGGATGGCCTTGCTCCTGCGCAGTTGCCACCATCGGCAGAAGCGCAAGGGCTGCGGCTCCGAGCGAGCCAATCGAACTCAGTAGTTTGCCGGTCACCTAAAACCCCCTTGAGATCCCGTCTGGTCCGGTATTCTAGCGCGGGTTGAGGTGTCAAATGCGGCATAGCGAAACGCCGCCCCGACTCAACCTCGGAGCGCTTGAAACTTGGAACGTGTCTAAACCACATCGGCAGACCCAAGGCAATTCATGCCTCTCGCCACACCGTGCGTCAAAACGCACCGTTCGGGTGGAAGGGGCCCCGCCTCATGCTCGCCTTGATTGGCAGGCGTTTATCCGCGGCGCCATGCGGGACGGCTTGTTGACAGCCGCGCGGGGCTAACCGACTAAGTTGCAGAGCCTGCGGAAACGCGGGATTCGTTATGTCACATATAGAGAGAGTGGATCGGTGCAGCCAATCCTCGGGCTAGTTGTTCGGACGTTCGCGGTTGTTGGCGCGGTGGCCGCGATTGCGGCGGGTCTGATGTCCCCTGCCCTGTCTCAGGGCGTGGTCAAGGCGCAGTACGGCGACTGGCAAATGAGCTGCGACACGCCGCCGGGCGCCAGCTTCGAGCAATGCGCGCTGATCCAGAACGTCTCGGCCGAGGACCAGCCCAATGTCGGGCTGTCGGTGATCGTGCTCAAGACCGCCGACAAGCAGGCGCGGCTGCTGCGGGTGCTGGCGCCGCTGGGCGTGCTGCTGCCGAACGGGCTCGGGCTCAATATCGACGGCGCCAATATCGGACGCGTGGCCTTCGTGCGCTGCCTGCCCAACGGGTGCGTCGCCGAGGTGGTGCTGGACGACGAGCTGATCGCCAAGCTCACCACCGGCAAGAGCGCGATTTTCTTCGTGTTCAAGACGCCGGAGGAAGGTATCGGCATCCCGGTTTCGCTCAACGGCTTCGGCGACGGCTTCGCGCAACTCCCGTAGGATCAGCGCCGATGGGCCAGCCGGTGCGGCAGATGCGCTTGAACGAGGCCCATGTGGCCCGGATGGCGCTACTGGTGCAGCCGGATGGGGCGGTCTCGCCAAGCGAGGCTGCCACCGACGAGGACTACAAGCAGTTCGTGCAGGACATCCTCAGCGGCAGCGATGGCTCGGATCAGATCTGGGTGTTCGCCTATGGCTCGCTGATCTGGAAGCCGGCCTGCGACTTCGTCGAGATACGCACCGGGCTGCTGCGGGGCTGGCATCGCGCCTTCTGCCTCGGTTGGAACACCTGGTTCCGGGGCTCGAAGAGTAATCCCGGGCTGATGCTTGCGCTGGACCGGGGCGGCGCCTGCAAGGGCGCGCTGTACCGGCTGCCGCCGGGCCAGGCCGAAGACAACATCGAGAAACTCTGCCGGCGCGAGATGAGCCAGAAGCCGTCCTCGTTTCCGCCGCGCTGGGTGACGGTGGCGACCGAACACGGCCCGGTACGGGCGTTCACCTTCTGCATCGATCGCAACAGCGGGCGCTATGTCTCGGGGCTGAGCGAGGCGCAGGTCGCCGATGTGCTGGCGAAGGCCGTGGGGTCGCGCGGCTCGATGGTCGAGTACCTGTTCAATACGGTCTCCCATCTCGAACAGTTGGGTATCCACGACCCGCATCTGTGGCGGCTGCAGGAGCTGGTGGCTGAGCGGCTGGACGCGATGGGCTAGGCGCCCCCTCCACCAAGCTTTGCTTGGTCCCCCTCCGCCGCTGCGCCGGGGAGGATCAAACAAAAAAGCCGGGCCCTGGAGCCCGGCAGTTCATCAGGAAACAAGGCCGGTGGGTGAACCGACCCGAAGATGGCACAATCTGGGATTGAGCCAACGAGGAGACTCACCTCAGGGGTTGAGCCAATTCCGGGCGCTCTCGGCGCGCTTCTGCGACAGCTTGTAGCCGGGGCGCTGGCTGGGGCTGTCAAGCGCTTCGAACAGGTCCTGGCGGTTGATGCCGAGGTCCTCGAGGCGAGCAACGTCGTAGTCGAGAAGCGACTCAAGGGCGATGCGCTGGGTTCGCGCAGCCCGGGCTTTGGCGAACCAATTCACCAGTGCGCTCAGCGGGTTGGACGACGCGGCAGCCATCGACGGCCGCTCGCTCGAAAGCAAGTGGACCATGGTCCTTCTCCAATTTCATCTTTGCCTGGGCGGGAGTGCCGGGGCGGGGAAAGCGATCGGAGGATCGCCGGTGGCGACCTCGGGATCACCGATGGGTGGTGATATGAGCCCTTGCCTTCCATTCGTCCAACAAATAGATTTCATCCTCGTCATCAAATTTCGTGATGGAGAAGCGGGATGACCACTCCCCTCGATCTCGACCAGTTGCAGAGCTTCTGTGCCATCGCCGATTGCGGCAGTTTTACCGAGGCGGCACGCCGGGTGAACAAGACGCAGTCCGCGGTTTCCATGCAGATCAAGCGGCTCGAGGAGCGGCTGGGACAGGCGCTGCTCAGCCGCGACGGGCGCACGGTGGCGCTGACCGAGTATGGCGATGCGCTCTATGCGCGGGCGCGGCGTATGCTGCGGATCAATGCCGAGATCATGGACGTGTTCTCGGATGGCGACCTCAAGGGCTCGATCCGCTTCGGCGTGCCGGACGACTATGCGGTGAGATTGCTGCCGGTGATCCTCTCGAGCTTCCAGCGCACGCATCCCAAGATCGTGGTCGATGTGCGCTGCCAGCCGTCGGAAGAGCTGCTCGATGGGATGAAGAAGGGGCGCTACGACCTCATCGTCTTCACGCAGGGCACGAACCACGAATATGGCGAGATGTTCCGCACCGAGCGGATGTTCTGGGTTGCCTCGCATGGCGGCCAGGCGCTGGCCACCGAGCCGCTGCCGATCGCCGGCGGGTTGCACTGCTGCTGGAAGGAGAACGCGGTCGAGGTGCTGAACCGCATCGGCCGCGACTATCGCATCGCCTATACCTCGTCGAACGCCATGGCGATCGCCAGCGCCGTGCTGACCGACCTCGCGGTCGGCTTCCTGCCCGAGAGCGCGCTGCAGCCCGGCATGCGTGTGATTGCCGAGGACAAGGATTTGCCGCGGCTGCGCGACGCCGAGATCGCCATCATGCGCGCGAGCCACGCCTATGGCGGGATTTATGATGCGCTTTCGAGCCACATCGTTGCCAGCATGGGCAACCTCGACGGCAAGGACAGCCTGCCGATGGCGGCGGAATAGGCGCGACGAAGCGCCCGACAGCCCGTGGGCTTCGGTAGATTCAAAGAGCAGGCGGTTCCGGCGTGGCTTCGACCACGCGGGTAGTCCGCAATATGAAGGCCGTCGCCACGCCGGAACTGTTCGGGGTTTTTGCGGGGACCATGAGGAAGCGTTCGCACGCCGTGCACCAGGCACGGAAACGGTGGACGGGTGCCCACAGCCGCGGCCGCCAGGGGACGGCTCCCCCAGCACCGAAATCGCCCCACCGACCGTCCGTACGCGACCGCGCCCGTGTGGGTGACGAGGGCAGGATCGCACGGGTTCGGAGTGGGGGGATAAGTCGGTGACGATTTTTCTTTCCACCGCCACCGACCGTCATCCCGCCGAAAGCCGGGACCCAGTGCACTGGGTCATCCACTCGCTTTTAGCCCTCCGACCTTGCCGTGATGGACCGGCACGGCCGGTGCCCAGACCGACTGTCTGAGCAGTGGGTCCCGGCTTTCGCCGGGATGACGGCTGGTGGGAGGATGAAAAGTGCCCACCGGTCTGCCAGCCGTATCCCCCTACTTCTCCTTCAGCAGCTCGTTCAGCTCTGCCTGCAGCCTGGGGCGGCCGGCTTCCACGGCGCGTTCGAAGGCGCGGGCCTGGATGAGGCGGGCGGTGGGGGTGGTGGCTCGGGGGTCGAGGTGCTCCTTGAGAGCAGCGGCCATTTCGTTCTCTACGAAGGTGCCGATCTCCAGATACTCGAGGATGGCGCGGACCTGGTCGGGGGTGAAGCGGGCCATCATCATCGGGCCGGTCTTTTCGTAGTGACCGAAGATGCGTGCGGTGATGTTGCGGGTGTCCTCGGTCAGTTCGACCCAGATCTTCCGCCGGTCGAGAGTGTCGCGGATGCGGCGGACATAGCCGGCGGCCTCGAGGCGATCGATCACTGCAGTGACGGCGCCCGTAGTCAGGCCGCTGTCATTGGCGAGCTGGCCGGCGCTCACCCTGCCCCGCCGGTCGATCAGATCGAGGCAGCGGCCGTCGGTACGGTTGATGCCGAGGAACTGGGTCAGCGTTTCGTCGAAGAGGTCCGTTGCGGTCTGGCTGGCGCGAACGGCTTCCTTGAAACGCAGGCCGAATTCCTGCTCCGATTTTTCTCTTGACGCGTTGATATCTTGATCCATAAGATAATTATACGATGAGACATCGAGGAATGCAAGATTCCTGGATGTCGCATGGACCGCCCACGAGGATACGCGAATGCGATGCGAGATACGCGGATGCGATCTCGTAATCGCAACCGCGATCAAGCCGGGTGGCCTGCAAAACGATCATGAAGACGACGCAACCGACGGCCGGAGGGCCGGCGCATGAAACCGCAATCGCATCCATTCCAGCCGATCCGGCGCATGCCGGTGGAGCTGTTCGCCGTGCCGCGCAATGACAATGAGGCGCAAGTGACCAACACGATCATCGAGGCCAAGGGCCTCAAACGAAGCTTCAAGGCGCGGGGCGCCAAGGGCAAGACCATCGAGGCGGTGCGCGGCATCGACCTTTCCGTTCGCGAAGGCGAGATCGTCGGCTTTCTGGGGCCGAACGGCGCCGGCAAGACCACGACGCTGAAGATGCTCTGCACGCTGCTGACGCCGACCGACGGCTCGGCGACGGTGGTGGGCGCGGACCTGCTCCGCGATCCGGTCGAGGTACGCCGGCGTATCGGCTATGTCAGCCAGGCGGGCTCCACCTCGCCCGAGGCCAAGGTGGGCGAGGAGATCGTCAGCCATGCGCGGCTCTATGGCATCGACAAGCCGGTGGCGATCCAGCGGGGCAAGGAGTTGCTCTCGGCGCTCGATCTGGCCGAGATCTGGGACCGCACCTGCGGATCGCTCTCGGGCGGGCAGCGGCGGCGGCTCGATATCGTGATGGGGCTGATCCACCAGCCGCGGCTGGTATTCCTCGACGAGCCCTCGACCGGGCTCGACCCGCAGAGCCGGGCGAACCTGTGGAATCACATCCGCAAGCTTCGCGACGAGCTGGGGACCACGGTGTTTCTCACCACACACTACATGGACGAGGCCGACTCGCTGTCGGATCGCATCCTGATCATCGACCATGGGACGATCGTTGCCGAAGGCACGCCGGCAGAGCTGAAGAAGCGGGTGTCGGGTGACACGATCACATTGACGCTGCGCACGGAGGCGGACGCGACCGCGTCGGCCAGCATTGCGGGCCGTCTGGTCGGCGCGGATGTGCCGGTGACCGAAGCCAACGTCGTGCGTTTCCATGTGCCCGATGGAGCGACGGCGCTGCCGGTGCTGCTCGGCGACCTCACCAAGGCGGGGATCGACGCGATCGGCGTCGATGTGAACCGGCCGACGCTGGACGATGTGTTCCTGACGCTGACCGGACGGTCGCTACGGGATTGAACTGACTGAGCGTGTGGCTCCCCCACCCTTGATCCCTCCCCGCAAGGGGGAGGGTGACGACTGAGGGGGCGGCGCGCCTGAAACTTGGAAGGTTTGGGAAATGTCCTTCATTCGCGATACCTGGATCATCTTTGCCCGGGCTATGAGCCTGTCGCTGCGGCAGCCGCTGTGGGTGGTGATCGGGCTGCTGCAGCCGATCCTCTATTTGACGCTGTTCGGGCCGCTGCTGCAGACGGTGGCGGCGACCTCGGGGTTCCAGGGGGATGCCTGGCAGGTGTTCGTGCCGGGGCTGCTGGTGCAGCTCGGGATTTTCGGCGGGCTGTTCGTCGGCTTCGGGATCATCGCCGAGTGGCGCTCGGGGGTGATCGACCGGCAGCTGGTGTCCCCGGCGGCGCGGACTGCGATCATCGCCGGGCGGACGCTGCGCGACGTGGTGGTGATCACCGTGCAGGCGATCGTCCTGGTGGGCGCGGCGTTCTTCATGGGGCTGCGGGTGCCGGTAGGGGCGTTGCTGATCGGGCTGGTGCTGGTGGCGCTGCTCGGGGCGGCGTTCTCGTTCATCTCGAACGCCATTGGCATCGCGACCAAGAGCGAGGACGCCCTGGCGCCGATGGTCAACACGCTGGCGCTGCCGATCCTGCTGCTGTCGGGGATATTGCTGCCGATGACGCTGGCGCCGGCCTGGCTGCAGGTGGTCGCCAACTTCAACCCGTTCAAGCACATCGTCGAAGCGCTGCGATCGGTGTTCCTGGGGAACTTCGGCGAACCGATCGTGTGGATCGGGTTGGTGCTGGCCGTTGTGCTGGTGGTGATCGGGGCCTGGGTGGGCAGCCGGGTGCTGGCGGCGCAGACGAAATAGGCTGGCAGGGGCTTTGGTCGCCCCCTCCACCGCCCATGGCGGTCCCCCTCCCCCGCCGCGCGGGGGAGGATCACGGAGAGAGCTGTTCCCGGCGCCGTGACGCGAATTATTTGTGGTGGCCTGTCGAATCTCGCTTCGACCGTTCGATTATCAATGAAGGCTTGCAGGCCTTCGCGATGATCACGGAACGCACGGAGCCTTGCGATGAAGCCCACTATCACCGCCTTCGAACGGTCGCCCGACGGCGGCAAGGGACTGTCGCGCGACATGCGCGTCCGCTGGGCGCTCGAGGAAGTCGACCAGCCCTATGAGGTGCGGCTCGTTTCCTTTGCTGCGATGAAGCAGCCAGCGCATCGGGCGCTCCATCCTTTCGGGCAAATTCCGACTTATGAGGCGGGCGACCTGGTGCTGTTCGAGTCAGGCGCTATCGTCTTCCATATCGCGGAGCGGCATGCCGGGCTGCTGCCGGGCGATGCCAATGGCCGGGCGCGGGCGATCATGTGGATGTTTGCGGCGCTCAGCACCGTGGAGCCGCCGATCCTCGAGCTCCAGACGGCGAGGTTCGCCGAGGGCAACGAGAGCTGGGCGGCGGAACGCTTGCCGCTGGTCAAGGACCGCATCCGCGTGCGGCTGGCCGAGCTGTCCGAACGCCTTGGCAACAGCGAGTGGCTCGATGGGGCCTTCAGCGCGGGTGACCTGATGATGGTGCACGCCCTGTCGCGGCTCGGGCCGTCGGGCCTGCTCGCGGAGTATCCGAACATCGACGCCTATGTCGCGCGCGGACAAGCCCGCCCCGCATACAAGCGAGCCCAACTGGCGGTCGCCGCGGTTGCATTGCAGGCCGTTTGAGACGGTCCGCTGCGCCACTTCGACGGGTCGAGATGACCGCGGTCCGGACCTCGGCTTCGTCGAAGTAGATAGACGGACGTGTTGACGACTCCGGCGTGGCGTTTGAGAACAGGGCGCGAGGCTGTTCGCTGAGGGTCTGACTTGAAGCTGATCGTTGTCACTCCCGCTGGGCGGGAGCGCTATATGCGTTTGCTCAGCCACTACGTCCTCGGCAGCGCCGAGGTGGTCGAATGGCAGCTGTGGGACAATTGCCGCAACGACGCGGACCGGGCCTACCTCCAGCGGCTGGCGGCCAGCGACCCACGCTGCACGATCAAGCGACTCGCGTCGGCAGACGGCACGAGCCAGAACATCGGCGACTTCTTCCGTTTCTGCGACGATCCGGAAGCGCTCTACCTGCGGCTCGACGACGACATCGTGTTCACCGAGCCGGGGTTCTTCGAACGCTTCAAGGCGAGGGCACTCGCCAGCCGCGGCGAGGCGCTGTGGTTTGCGCCGCTGATCATCAACAATGCGGTGTGCAGTTCGTTGATCCAGAGCCTCTCCAAGGTGCGGATCGAAGGAACGATCACCAGCCAGGCGATGTGTCCGTACAGCTGGGCGCATCCGAGTTTTCCCGAAGCGATGCATCCGGTGCTGATCGAAGCCGCCCGGAAGGGACGGCTCGACGATTTCCGCGTGCCGGATCGGGAAGTGCGGCTGGGGCGGTTCTCGATCAATGCGATCGGCTTCTTCGGCGCTGAAGTGATCGCGCTGGGCGAACTGTTTCATCCGCCCGACCAGAACGAGGAAGAGTGGCTTTCGGCCGTGCTGCCGGCCAAGTTGAATCGGCCGGGCAAGGTGTTCGGCGACCTGCTGGTGTCGCATTTCAGCTTCTACACGCAGGAGCGCCGGCTGCTGCAGACGGACCTTCTCGAGAGCTACTATGAGCTGGCGGGGCTTGACTGGCCTGGTTTCCTCAAGCCAAAGCGCGATCGGCTGAACGAGGCTTACATGAAGTGGCGGCAACGCAAGCGGCCGATGCCGAAGTACCGGATTTCGCTGGCGGATTAAGCTGCGGGCTGGGCGCCCCGTCCACCACCCTTCAGGTGGTCCGCCTCCCCCCGCCCCGCGGGGAGGATCAAGAGAAGAAACTAGATTTCGGCTTCGTCGAAGATGCGGGTGAGGTCGCCGGCCCATTCACCGTTGTATTTGTCGAGCCAGCGTTCGGCCTGGGTCTTGCCGAGATCGAGGGTTTCGTTGAGCGGATCGAGGAAGATCGTCTCGTCCTTGCCGGCGGCGAGGTGCTTGCGGCGGCGGAGGCCGTCGCCGGCGAGGTCGACCACGAGGCGGGCGATATCGGCGACGGTGCCGCCGCGGAACTTGGTGTGGATGGCGGTGCGGGGGACTTCGTTGCGGAGCGTCTGACGCTCGGCATTGGTCCAGTCGCTGACCAGGTCCCAGGCGGCGTCCAGCGCTTCGGTGTCGTAGAGGAGGCCGGTCCAGATGGCGGCGAGCGCGAGGACGTGGCCGCGATCGCCCATGTCGGCGCCGCGCTGCTCGAGGAACTGCTTGAGGCGGACCTCGGGGAACAGGGTCGAGAGGTGGTTTTCCCAATCCTTGATGGTCGGGCGCTCGCCGGGAAGCTGGGGGAGCTTGCCCTGCATGAAGGCGCGAAAACTCTCGCCCGCGACGTTGATGTATTCACCCTTGCGGATGACGAAGTACATCGGCACGTCGAGCGCGTATTCGGCGTAGCGATCGAAGCCGAAGCCGTCTTCGAACGCGAAGGGCAGCATGCCGGTGCGGGCGCGGTCGGTGTTGAGCCAGATGTGCGAGCGGAAGCTCAGGTAGCCCGAGGGCTTGCCGTCGACGAAGGGCGAGTTGGCGAAGAGCGCGGTGACGATGGGCTGGAGCGCCACCGAGACACGGAGCTTCTTGACCATGTCGGCTTCGTCGGAGAAATCGAGGTTCGCCTGCACGGTGGCCGAGCGGTACATCATCGAGGTGCCGAGGCTGCCGACCTCCTGCATGTATTTGGTCATGATGCCGTAGCGCGACTTCGGCATGGCGGCGATTTCGGCGACGGACCAGAGCGGGGTGACGCCGAGGCTGAGGAAATGGATGTTGAGCGGGCCGCCGATGATGCGGCAATCCTCGAGATGCGCGTCGAGCTCGGCGGCGGCATCGTGGATGGTGAGCTGCGGGGCGCCGCTCAGTTCGAACTGGCCACCGGGCTCGAGCGAGATGCCGCCGACGGCGCCGAGGTTGCGCAGCCCGATCGGGTTGCCGCGATCGAAGAACGGGTGCCAGCCGGTGCGAGCCTCGATGCCCTTGAGCAGGGCATGGATGCCGTCGTCGCCGGCATAGGGGACGGGACGGAGCGGGGCTTTGCGATAGACATGCTTTTCGTGCTCGGTGCCGACGCGCCACTCGGATTTGGGCTTGCCGCCGACCGCCATGACCTCGAGCAGGTCGTCCCGCGTTTCAATCAGCGGTGCGTTTTCTTCGCCGGCCATAGGCACTCCAACAGGCAAGACTGCCGGGCTCCGGGCCGGGCGCGGCGGACAATAGCCAGCCGCGCTCCGAATGCAATGGGCTTTATCGCCAATCGCCGATGGTCGATTGAACGACGGCGAGAGCAGCCACCGCAGCGGTGTCGGCGCGGAGGATCCGGGGGCCGAGACTGATCGGGATTACAAAGGTTTGGGCGAGGAGGAGCTGCCGCTCATCGTCGGAGAAGCCGCCCTCGGGGCCGACCAGGATGCCGATGGGGAGGCCGTCGAGATCCATCAGCTGGGTGTTCGGGGCGTGGTTGGGGGCGCTTTCGTCGGCGAAGATCAGGCGACGAAGGCCGTGTTTCTGCTGCCAGGTGGAGATGAGGTCGGTGAGCGTGACCTCGTCGGCGAGCTTCGGGACGCTCAGCACTTCGCACTGCTCGGCGGCTTCGATGACATTGGCGTGGAGCTTGTCGGACTTGAGGCGCGAGACCTGGGTGAAGCGGGTGATCACCGGCTGGATGATGCCGGCACCCATCTCGGTGGCCTTCTGCACGAGGTAGTCGAGGCGGCCAGTTTTCAGCGGTGCGAAGCCGAACCAGAGATCGGATTTTTCGGTCTGGTGCTGGGTTTGCACCACGAGTTCGAGGGTGGCGCCCTTGCGGTGATCGTCGGCGATACGCGCCATCCAGGCGCCGTCGGTGCCGTTGAACACCACCAGCGCATCGGCCTGTTTCATGCGCAGGACGGTCAAGAGGTAGTTGGTGTGGTCGCGACCGAGCTCCAGCTTCGCGCCTGCGGCGAGCGGCGCCTCGATGAACAGGCGAGGCAGGGTCTTGTGCGATCTGGGCATCGTGGTACGCGTGATATGAAACTGGCCGCAGGGCCATTACGACACACAAGACAGACGATGCAAACCCCTGACAAAGCAGCAGGTACGGTAGCGGACGCGAGCCGCGGCAACTGGCTCGATCGCTACGCGCCGGAGTGGCTGAAGCCTTACGGGCGGCTGGCGCGCTGGGACCGGCCGATCCCGTTGCTGCTGCTGTTCTGGCCGTGCGGATTTGCGCTGGCGCTGGCGGCGCTGGCGAACCCAGCACGCGGCTTCGACTGGTGGGCGCTGATCCTGTTCTACGTGGGCTCGGTGGCGATGCGCGGGGCGGGCTGCACGTTCAACGATATCGTCGATACCGACATCGACATGAAGGTGGCGCGGACGCGCTCACGGCCGATCCCGTCGGGCCAAGTGACGAAGCGGCAGGCGGCGCTGTTCCTCGTCCTGCAGTCGCTGGTCGGGCTGGTGGTGCTGCTGCAGTTCAACGGCACAACCGTGCTGCTCGGTGTATCGTCGCTGGTGCTGGTGGCGATCTATCCGTTCATGAAGCGGGTGACGTGGTGGCCGCAGTTGTTCCTGGGGTTGGCGTTCAACTGGGGCGCGCTGGTGGGCTGGACGTCACAGACCGGTTCCCTCGCCCTGCCCCCGCTGCTGCTTTATGTCGGCGGGATCCTGTGGACGATCGGCTACGACACGATCTACGCGCTGCAGGACATCGAGGACGATGCGCTGGTGGGGGTGAAATCCACCGCCCGATTGTTCGGGCGGCGGGCGCGAACATTGGTGGCGCTGTTCTATTCTGCGGCGGTGGTGCTGTGGGTGGCGGCGGCGCTGCTGGTGGGTGCGGGATGGCCGTTCCTCTTGGGCATGCTAGTGGTGATCGGCATCCTGGGCTGGCAGATCCGTACGCTCGAGCCGCGGAACCCGGCGAATGCGCTGGTGCGGTTCCGGGCCAACCACTGGGTGGGACTGGCCTTCACCCTGGCGCTGCTGCTCGATCTCGCGATCTGATTGTGCAGATTGCTGCACAATCTCTCCTGATGTCGCCGACTTCTGCATAAAGCCTTGAGCGGGTATTTCTTCGGGCAACGAAACCCGGAGATGGACATGCCGAAACTGAAGGTCATTGCCGCGGAGCGCTGTTGCCGCCCGCTCGCCGACGAAGCCCAGATCGGCTGGGAGGCTGCGGCTTACCTGGCGCTAGAAGCGATGCAGGACGGACGCCACCGTGCCCGCCGGCCTAGTACTTCAACTCGTTCTCGGCGTTGAGTTTTTCGAACGCGTCGGTATCCGCCACGTAGCCGCCGAGCGAGGCACTCCAGTTGTAGGTCTGGGCGATCATTCGGTCGTAGGCCGGGGCCAGTGGCTCGAGCGGATCCTCGCCCTCCTCCACCGGCTCAGGCGGCTCAGGCGGCTCGACGGTGCGGGTGGCGTGGACCGAGGCGGTGATCGGCCAGTAGCCGGGGCCGCCGGCAGTTGTGGTGACGGCGAGCGACTGGTGCTCCTCGTAGCGGCCACCCTGCACCGAGAAGAAGTAGATCGAGTCGATGAGAGTGAGTTGCTTGTCCTTGACGAAGACCAGTTGTGCGGCGTCGTAGCCCTGGCTCGAATTGAAGTGTTCGGAGTTCACGCGGACCGCGTCGTTGGCGGCGCCGATCGGGAAGACTTCGCCGAACCAGTTGTTCTCGTAGATACCGACATCCACCGCATCGAGCAGCTTGAGGTTCTCGTCGTAGAGCGCCAGCAGGACCACCTCCGCGACGCTGTCATTGGAGTGGCCGAGAACCGAGTGCAGCAGGGTGAGCGGGCGACCGTCGACGCGCAGCGTGACAACCTCGGGTCCAAGGACCTTTATCGCAGCGGGCGTTTCGCCGCTCGCGGCCTCGTCGATCGGGCGCAGCGGCTTCATGGCGCTGCCGCTGCCGTAGCCATTGGAATCGATGGTGAGGTCGGTGACGACCTGGCGCATGAGATCGAGCACCGTGGATTGCGGGTGCCCGGGAACCGGGTCCGCCAGCTTCACGTCGACCGCTCCGGCCGCCGTGCCGGTAAGCGCCAGGATCAGCGCCGCAAAAGCCAATGACTTCAACATCTCTCACCCCTGGGGATCACGACTGGCATCTGCCGCAAGCCGGCTGAAGCAGTGATGAACAGGGCGCAGAATAGAAGCGGGGCCGGTCCATTTCTGGATCGGCCCCGGCTCGAGCTAGTTTTGGAGGTCGCTACGAGTCTTTCCGACAGTTCAAACGTGCATGGGATCGCTGTCGGCTTGTTGATTACTAACGGCTTAGCGCCGGAAAAGTTGCATCAGGACGCTTCGCCCGGCTTGCGGCGGTTGAGGAAGCGGGGACGGCGCTCGGCGTCGGCGGCGAGGCGGCGGCGGTCGTGCTTGATGCCGAGTGCGACACCATCGACCTGCTGCGAATAGGGGAGGAGGTTGCCGTCGCCGGCCTTGATGAACAGCGGCAGGCGGAGCTTCTTGCCCCAGTTCTGCCACTCGGCGACGACGTTGGAATTGCCGATCTCTTCGAACACGCGGTAGTTGAGGTCCGGGTCGCCGTGCACCAGCTCGATGGCGCTCGACAGCACACCCTCTTCGGTGATCGAGGTCGAGACGGCAACGCCGATGAACTCATCGACCGGCACCTTGATCTTGATGGCGACGCCGCTCTTTTCGAGCGTCTTGCGCACCGTCACGGTCTTCACCGGATCCTTGGGGCCATTATCGTTGGCCGGACCGAAATATCTGGCAGTCAGCGAACGCGTCCGGGGGGCTCTGCCCTCGCCGAACAACATGACAACCGACGAACCGTCGATCCCAATACGACCCTGCATAATATGCCTTCCTGTCAACTTTCGAGAGCTGTTAGTGCCGCCCTCTTTGATGGGCCCAATGTACCCGCGCCCCTTGCCACCCCGCTTAAGAAACTGGGTTAAGTTTAGGTTGTTTTGCGAAGGGTTAGCGGGGTGTCACCGGGTGTAACGCAGTCTTAAGTGCGTGTGCTTGCTTGGCTTTAACCACTCGCTCCGGCGCCAGCCCGCAACTGGGCTAAGTAGTGGCCGCGCAGCCACTGAGGCGACCTGTGGCCTTTGTGCGGGCCTTGTTCCTGCACAGGGATGCGCCTAGAAGCACGGCCAGCCAAATACCCCGGAAGACTGATGCTCAATGCCGCCCCGACTACAGCTGCCGACGATCGCGAATTGCTGCGCTCGGCCGCCGTCACCGCCGGGATCATCGCGGCCGGCTACTTCCGCAAGGACCTGAAGACCTGGACCAAGGAGAACGCCTCGCCGGTCAGCGAGGCGGACATCGTCCTCGACAAGTTCCTCAACTCGGCCCTGCTCACGGCGCGCCCCGACTATGGCTGGCTGAGCGAGGAGAGCGTCGACAACCCCGCGCGGCTTAGCCATCGCCGGGTGTTCGTGGTCGACCCGATCGATGGGACGCGCGGCTTCATCCGCGGCGAGGACAGCTGGACCGTGTCGCTGGCGGTGGTCGAGGACGGAGTGGCGATTGCCGGGGTGGTGTACGCACCGGTGCGCGACGAGATGTATGACGCGGCGATCGGCGATGGCGCGCGGCTCAACGGCAAGCCGCTGGTGCGGCAGCGCCATCCGGGCCGGACCGCGCCGCTGATCCCGGCGCCGGGGGCGGTGCACCAGGAGTTGCAGGCGGCGGGGCTCGAGTACACGCGCGGGCCGTTCTACCCCTCGCTGGCCTATCGGCTGGCGCTGGTGGCGTCGGGGAAGCTCGATGCGGTGGTGGTGCGGCGCGGGGCGCAGGACTGGGACGTGGCGGGCGCGGCGTGCATCCTTGCCGAGGCCGGGGTCGGGTTCGAAGACGTGTGCATAGGTGCCCTGCGCTTCAATCGCCCGGAAACCCGGCACGGAGCGCTTGCAGCGCTGGCCGAGCCTTCGCTAAAAGCGCCGTTACATGCGGCGCTGGTCAAGGTCTATGGCTGCCCGCAGCCACAGGAAGTCGATCTGGAGCGTCTGAAGCCGTGAGCAAGACAAAGAAACCCGAGACCAAGCAGCAGCTCTTGCACCTCGTCATCGGTGGTGAAGTGGAGAAGGCCGAGGACATCGTCTTCAAGGACCTCGATGCCGTGGACCTGGTCGGGGTCTATCCGAATTACGCCGCGGCGCACGCGGTGTGGAAGCAGAAGGCGCAGCTGACGGTGGACAATGCCGAGATGCGGTATTTCGTGGTGCATTTGCACCGGCTGCTGAACCCGGAAGACGACGAGTAAGGTCGGCGACAACACCGCAGCCGGAGCGTGGGGACCCCCACCCCTGTCCCCTCCCCGCAAGGGGGAGGGAGACCCTTACACTGACATCGAGATTGTCGTCTCCCTCCCCCTTGCGGGGAGGGATCAAGGGTGGGGGTCGGCTCGCACCGGGTTCTCGACCTGCGCGATAAGGCTCGCAGCCAAAGCGTCGAGCCTTTCGGTCGCCTTGCCCGCCACTCCGCGGAAGGCGTCGACCATTTGCTGGCGGCGTGGGGCGTCGTCCAGCAGACCCAGCACTACCTGAGGCAGCTCGTCCGCCGAGCCGACCTGAACAGCACAACCTAGCGCTGACAACGCCTCGTGCAGCGGCTTCTGGCGTTCGATGTGGGGGCCGTAGAGGCTGGCTGCGCCCAGGTGCAGCGGTTCGCTGAGGTCGTGGCCGCCGATATCGGAGAAGGTGCCGCAGACGATGCCGATGGTGGCGCGGGCGTAGACTTTCGACAGCGTGCCCATTTCATCGAGCCAAACCAGCCCACCGGAGTCGGTGATGGCCGCTTCGCTGTCGACGATGGCGAGTTCGGCGCCGAGGCGGGCGCTGAGGACTTCGCCCGGCGTTTTGCCGGGATAGCGCGGGACGAGGACGAGTTTCGCGTCGGGGCGTTTGGCTCGGAGTTCGGCGATGGCGGGGGCGAGCAGGTCGATCTCGTCGCGGTGGACGTTGCCGAAGGCGATGAGCGGGGGAGCGTCCTTGGGAGTCGCGCCGGAGCTCTTCAGTGGCACCAGCTTGAGGTTGCCCAGCACGTCGATGCGGTCGCCGGGGACGCCTAGTTCGGCGTAGCGGGCGGCGATCGCTTCGTCCTGGGCGTAGATGCGCTGCGCCTTGGCGATGGTGCGGTTGGCGACCAGCGGGTTGCGCTGGTGGCGGGCGAAACTGCGCGGCGACATCGTGGCGTTGACGACCACGACGGGTACGCCGGCGGCCTCGGCGGCGGCGAACTGGGCGGGCCAGAACTCGGATTCGACCAGCACCAGCAGGTCCGGGCGCACCTTGGTGAAGATGCGGCGCTGCGCTTCGAGGGTGTCGAGCGGCATGACGAAGCTGGAATTGTCGCCGGCGATGGCGCGGACGCGGGCGTAGCCCGAATAGGTGGTGGCGGAGAGGACGACCGAGAGGCCCGGGTCGCGCTCGAGCAGGCGCTGGCGGAGGAGTTCGGCGACCTTCGATTCACCGGCGGAGACAGCGTGGATCCAGATGCGCTTGCCGTGGGCGGGTTGCGGCAGGACCGGGTTCAGGCGCTCTTCGAACCAGGCGGTGCCGCCTTCGTCGCTTTTGGAGAAGCGGGACAGCACCGCATAGTGCAGCCAGGACGCCGCCGTGACGAGCCCGCCATAGGCCTTCCAGCGAAACGGCACGGCTTCGGACACGCGGTGACTCCAACTGGGCTGCAGGTGTGACCTAGCCGGTCCAACGGCGGGGCACAACCTTGCGGCGCTTGCTTGCGGGTTCTTGGCGATTGCTGCTAAGCCACGCCATGTCTTCAGCGAGGCGCGGACCGGGTCCTAACGTGCGCTATCCGATTGCCAATGATGCGCGTCTGCAGCAGCTCGCCCTCGATGAGGCGCGCGCGGCGATCCGGCTTGAAACCGAGGGGCTCGAGGCACTCGCCGCAGGGCTCGATGGCGCGTTCGTGGCGCTGGTGGAGCTGATCCAGCGGGCGCCGGGGCGGGTCATTCTCTCGGGCGTGGGCAAGAGCGCGCATATCGCGCGGAAGGTGGCGGCGACGCTGGCTTCCACCGGTACGCCGGCCCAGTTCGTCCATGGTGGCGACGCCAGCCACGGCGACCTCGGGATGATCACTACCGCCGATGTGGTGGTGATGTTCTCGAAGTCCGGCGATACGGCAGAGCTGGCGGACCTCGCCAACTATTGCGTGCGGTTCGATATTCCGCTGGCGCTGGTGACGGCGCGGCCCGACTCTCGATTGGGGCGGGCGGCGAACATCGTGGTGACGCTGCCCGACGCGCGCGAGGCGTGCGAGATCACGGCGGCGCCGACGACTTCGACGACGATGATGGCGGCGCTGGGCGATGCGCTGGCGGTGGTGCTGCTCAGGCGGCGCGGCTTCCAGGCCTCGGATTTCCACGTGCTCCACCCGGGCGGCACGCTCGGCAGCGCGCTGCTGACGGTCGGCGAGGTGATGCATCGGGACGAGAAGCTGCCGCTGGTGGGGGCCGAGGCGAGCGTGGCGGCTGCGATCCTCGAGATGACCTCCAAGGGGTTTGGCTGCACCGGCGTGGTGGATGAGACGGGCGAGTTGCTCGGGATCATCACCGATGGCGACTTGCGTCGGCACATGGCCGACGGGCTGCTGGCGCAGACGGCGGCAGCGGTGATGACGGTGAACCCGCGGACCATCGGCGCCGAGGCGCTGTTGAGCGAGGCGCTGCGGCAGATGACGGTGCTGACGCCGCGGATCACTGCGATTTTCGCCATGGACGGAAACCGGCCGGTGGGCATCGTGCATGTCCACGATTGCCTGCGCGTCGGCCTCGTCTGAGCGTGTCCGACCTCATCGTCATCCCTGTTCGCTATGGTTCGACCCGGCTGCCCGGCAAGCCGCTGCATCCGATTGCGGGTCGGTTGCTGCTGGAGCGGGTAGCGGCAATCGCGGTGGCGGCAGCGCGGCAGCTTGGCGATGCGGAGGTGCTGGTCGCCACCGATGACGAGCGCATCCTGACGGCAGCACAGGGACTTGGGCTCGAAGCGGTGATGACGGCGAGCGAGATCACTTCGGGGTCCGGGCGGGCGCTGGCGGCTTTGCGGGCGACCGGGCGGACGGCAGGTCTGGTGGTGAATTTGCAGGGCGATGCGCCGTTCACGGCGCCTGAGCATATCGTCGAGATCGTGCGGACGGCGCGCGGGTCGGCGGCGGATGTGACGACGCCGGTGGTGCAGTTGGACTGGGCGCGGCTCGACGCGCTGGTGGCGCACAAGCGCTCGACGCCGGCGAGCGGCACGACGTGCATTCGCGACGGCGCGGGCCGGGCGGTGTGGTTCTCGAAGACGGTGCTGCCGTTCATGCGGAAGGAAGCGGAGCTGCGAAAGCAGGGCCCGCTGTCGCCAGTGCTGCAGCATATCGGGCTCTATTGCTACCGGACACCGGCGCTCGAGGCGTTCGAGGCCGCGCCGCCTTCGCAGTACGAGCAGCTCGAAGGGTTGGAGCAGTTGCGGCTGATCGAGCTGGGGCTCGACATTCGCGCAGTGATCGTGCCGCCGGCCAAGATCACCATGAGCGGGGTGGATAGCCCGGCGGACGTGGAGCGGGCGGAGCGGCTGATCGCGGAGTTCGGCGATCCGTTCGTCGACTGGCGATCATGACGCGGCTGGTGATTGTCAGGCATGGCAACACCTTCGAGGCCGGCGAGCCGCCGCGCCGGATTGGCGCCCGCACCGATCTGCCGCTGACCGCGACGGGGCTCGAACAGGCGGAGGCGCTGGGACGGCATTTCGCCAACAAGGGCGTGCGTTTCGACCGGGTGTTGAGCGGCGAGCTCAAGCGGACGCGCGCGACGGCCGAGGCGATTGTCGGGTCGCAACCGCTGAAGATCGAGGCGGCGCCATTCCTCACCGAGATCGACCATGGGCCGGATGAGGGGCAGCCCGAGGCCGCCGTTATCGCAAGATTGGGTAACGAGGCCATCACGCTGTGGGAGACAGAGTGGGTGGCGCCCGAAGGTTGGGAGGTGGGGGCGCAATGGCGCCTGCTCGCCTGGCGGGAGTTCGTGGAGCGGACAGCGGAGGAGCTGCCTCGCGGAACGATACTCCTGGTGACCAGTAATGGAGCAGCGCGGTTCGCCTTGGCGGCGCTGGGCCTGAAGCCTGGGGAAAACCGTGCCGGCGTCAAATTCCGTACGGGAAGCTATGGTGTGATCGAGGCCGACGACGGGGCCGATTTCCGTCTACTGGGGTGGGACATACGTCCGGGCGAATCGCCCGGCGATTTGGATTTGTTTTGATGCAGCAGGTTTTTGTCGATGCGCCCAACGGGAAGCGCGTCGGGTTTGGTACTGATCTTCCGCTTGCCTTCATTCTCGGTCCTTGCGTGATCGAAAGCCGTGATCACGCATTGAAGACCGCGGGCTTTCTTGCCGAACTCGGCGAGCGGCAGGGCATTCCACTGATTTACAAGTCGTCGTTCGACAAGGCGAACCGCACCAGCGGAGCGAGCTTCCGCGGCATCGGCATCGAGGAAGCGCTGCGGATCTTCGAAGCGGTCAAAGCCGAAACCGGGCTGGCCGTGACCACGGACGTGCATGAGCGCGAGCAATGCGCTGCCGTGGCTGAGGTGGTGGATATCCTGCAGATCCCGGCGTTCCTCAGCCGGCAGACCGACCTACTGGTCGCTGCGGCCGCGACGGGGCGCATCGTCAACGTCAAGAAGGGGCAGTTTCTCGCGCCCTGGGACATGAAGAATGTCGCCAAGAAACTCGACAGCGCCGGCGCCTCGGGCGTGTTGCTGACCGAGCGGGGCACGAGCTTCGGCTACAACACGCTGGTGGTCGACATGCGCGGCCTGCCGATCATGGCGGAGACCGGCAAGCCGGTGATCTTCGATGCCACCCACTCGGTGCAGCAGCCAGGCGGACGTGGCGAATCGTCGGGCGGCGAGCGGCAATATGCGCCGGTGCTGGCGCGGGCGGCGGTGGCGGTGGGCGTCGCCGGCGTGTTCATCGAAACGCACGAAGACCCCGACAACGCCCCGTCGGACGGCGCCAACATGATCCCCCTGACCGAGATCGAGAGCCTGGTGGCGGAACTGAAGGCGCTCGACGCCATTGCCAAGAGCCGAGGCCCCAGGCGATGAGCGCTGCGGCCAAGGATGGCACGCCGTCGTATATCCGCTGGGCTTGTTTTGCCGCGATCGTCTTCCTGTTTGCACTGCCTTGCATCGCGGGGCGGCTCACCACGTATTTCGTGCTGCTGTTCGCGATCTTCGCGCTGATCACGCCGTCGATCCTGGTGGCCTTTCGGGACCGGAGCCAAAACCCGATCGACCTGATGTTCGTCGTGGCTGCGGCGCTACCCGCGCTCTCGTTCGTGATCACGGCGGACAGCCCGGATGACCTGATGTTCGCGTTCAACTTCGCGCCGTTGCTGGTGGCCGTGCCGTTCCGCTGGCAGGTCGAGCGCTTCGCGCGGGCCGATGGTGCGGTGCTGATCGGCTGGCTGTCGCTGACCGGCGCCGGCATTGCTGTGATCGTGGGCGTGGTCCAGGTGATGTTCCTCGGCTACGACCGGGCCGGCCAGCCACTGATGAGCGCGTTCCATTACGCCGACACCGCGATGCTGCTGGGCTTCCTCGCATTGGTGGGGCTGTTCGCGCCGGGCAAGCATCGCCGGCTGCCGTTCCTGCTGGGGCCGATTTTCGGCATCATGGTGGCGCTGCTCAGCGGCACGCGTGGCGCGCTGATCGCGACGCCGGTACTCGGCTTCATCGCGCTGGTGTTCGCCCTGGCACTGGCCCCTGCCCGCCACCGGGTGGTCACGCTGATCGCCGCTGCTGCCGTGGTGGTTGCTTCCGGCATCGTGCTGCTGATCGCGATGCAATACGGACTGGACCGCGCCATCGGTGGGTTCGCGGCGACGCAGGACGTGCTCGCCGGCGGCGTGGCGGACCGCTCGACGCAGGAACGACTGATGATGTTCTCGGGCGGGTATCAGGCGTTCATGCACAAGCCGCTGTTCGGCTATGGCTGGCCGGAAATGGTGCGGGCGATATTGCCGTACATCCCGGCGTCGGAGGCGGAGCGGATGCTGAGCTTCAGGCAGTTGCACAACGGGCTGCTGAGCTTTGCGGTGGGAGCGGGGATACCAGGCGTCATCAGCTTCCTGCTGCTGTCAGTGGCGCCGCTGATCGCGGTGTTCCGCACGCCGCGGGACGAGCTCTTCGCCTCGCGGCTGTACCTCGCGGTGACGCTGTGCGCCGGCTATGCGGTGTTCCAGCTGACCATCATCATGATCGGCTTTGAGTTCCACACCGTGCAGTACGCCTTCATGACCATGGTCATCCTCGGCTTCGTCGTCGTGCCGCAGCGGGTGGCGACGGTCGCTCAGTCGGCGCGCGGCCAGGCCGCAGTGGGGCCCGAGACCGCCAGAACGGCATAATACTCGCTGCCGCGCCCGCCCCCCTCGTCGCGCTTCAGCACGGTGACGAGGCGAGTTTCGGCGAACTCCGGCCGTGCCGGCAACGCGTCGGCGGCGGCTGGCGACGCGACGGCCTTGACCAAGAGGGCCGGCGAGAGCGCCGGATAGCGCTGATCGGACGGCAGGAAGTCGTAGCGCGGGTGCGGAGCGATGTCGCGGACCGGGCGCGGGTCGCCGGCGCCGCGGCCGTGAAAGAACAACTCCCCGGTCAACCGGTAGCTATTCTCAGTCCAGATCACCTGCGCTCCGGCCTGGTCGGCGATCTGGCGGACGTCCGAGGCGAGCTTGTCCCAGCCGCGCAGCATGCGCGTGCGATCGGCGAAACCGAGGTCCAGCGGATAGTAGACGGCCTGGATGTAGGCGAACCCGATCACCAGCAGACCGAACGCCGTCTGCAGGCCGGTGGCGAGGACCGCGACCCAGCGCCCGAACGGTCGCGGCGGCAGCAGGCAGACGAAGGCTGCGCCGACCAGGGCCAGGACCGGCGTCACCGGCTGCAGCCAGTTCACCTCGACGCGGGCATGCAGGGAGTGAAACAGGAAGTAGAGCAGAACCGGCAGCGTGGTCAGCACCGGCAGGGCCAACCGCGCACCGCTCCGTCGACCTTGCCCAAGGAAGAACCCGCCGATGCCGAGCAGCGCGCAAAGCAGCAGCGCCGGCCCCATGGCGGCGGCTTGGCCGACGATGAATTCGGCCACAAGATTTTTGAGTTCGGCGTCAACGGTGACGACGCGGGCCCCCTGGAACAGGAAAGACTGCCACTCGTGCTGGTAGTTCCACCACAGCACCGGCGAGAATACTGCGATCGCCAGCAGCCCGCCGGCCCACAACTGCCAATGCCTGAACTGGGCGCGGCCATCAGCCGTGCCGACGAGGATGAGCACCAGGCCGACCCCGAACCAGGCATTGGTGTATTTCGAGGCAAGACCGGCGCCGGCGGCGAGCCCGACAAGCAGCCACCAGTTGGGGCGTGAGCGCATAACGGCCTCGGCGGCGGCCCAGAGCGACAGCGTCCAGAACAGTGTCGATGGCACGTCGGGGGTGGCGACGAAGTTCACGCCGCCCTGCAGGCTGAGGCAGTACCAGGCGACGGCGAGCGCGGCTGCGGTGCGTCCGGGCACCAGCAGGCGGCCGGTGCGATAAAGGGCGGCAAGCAGCGCGAGATTTGCGAGCAGCGGCATGAGGCGCACGCCGAGCAGGGTGTCACCAGCGACGTGGCGCCCCAGGGCGGTCATCAAGGCGACGCCGGGAGGATGATCGAAATAGCCCGGGGCGAGGTAGGCCGACCACATGGCGTAGTAAGCTTCGTCGCCGTCGAGACCAACGGCGACGGAGACGAACAGCTTTGCCGCGAAGGTGACCACGACCACCAGGAGCGCAAAGACCTCGACACCGGTCAGCCCGGCGCGAACGGGCGTCTCGAAGGGGATGTTGGTTTCGGTGGTCGAGGCCATGGAGGTAACCGGAGGACGCTGGGTCGGAATTGAGGACGCAGCTAAACCACGGATCGGCTCGCTTCGGAACGATCTTGACGGTTGCCGCGGCAGCATGACCCATCCGTGGGGTGGATCGAAACGGCTCCGCCGACCCGCATTTGCTGGGTCATCGGTCGCGTCGCGGAAGTGGATATTCTGTATATCGTGGATATCGGCGCCAGCTACCGATGCGTTCGACTTTCTTAGGCGAACCGTAATTTGACTTGGGGCTAGATAGTCGCTAGCCAAACCGCAGACGACGCAAGCGGCAGGTCAGGGACCCATCCGTCCATGCACACTTCCGCCCTTCCCTACAGTGAGTCCGCGACGGGCCTCGAGGCACGTAGTGCGCACCGGTGGGTGTTTGCCCTCATCGCCGTGGCGACCATCGTGCGGCTGGGGATCGCCGCCGTGCTGCCGGTCGGGGTGGACGAGGCGTACAGCATCGGCATCTCGCGGCAGTTTTCGCTGAGCTATTTCGATCACCCGCCGCTGCATCTGTGGCTATTGGGATCGTGGGCCAAGCTCTGGGGCAGCGAGAACCTGGTGCTGATGCGGTTGCCGTTCGTGCTGCTCGGGGCGCTGTCGTCGTGGCTGATCTACGCGCTGGGCGCACGGCTGTTCGGGACGACCGCCGGGTTATGGTCGGCGGTGATCTTCAACCTCGCTCCAGTATTCGGGCTGGCGCATGCGGGACTGATCTTCCCCGATGGGCCTCTACTCGCGGCAGGGTTGGCGATGGCGCTGGTCGTCGCGCGGATCGTGCTGGCGCCGGCAGAAGGGGAACGACTGGGGCTTTGGGCGCTGGCCGGACTGATGGGCGGACTGGCGCTGCTGTCGAAATATCACGGTGTGCTGCTGATCGGCGGCGTAGGGCTGTTCCTGCTCAGTACGCGCGAGGGGCGACGCTGGCTGCTGCGGCCGGGGCCGTGGCTGGCAGTAGCGATTGCGGCGGTGTGCTTCGTGCCGGTGATCATCTGGAACGCGCAGCACGACTGGGTGTCGTTTGCATTTCAATCGGCGCGCGGGCGGTTCGGCAGCGGCAATCTCCGGGCGCTGGGGCCGCTTGAATCGCTGCTGTTCCAGGCGGGGTACCTGCTGCCGTGGATTGCCGTGCCGTTGGCGCTGGTTCTGGTACGCGCCGTCGCGGGCGGGCCGGGCAATGCCCGCCGCTGGCTGCTGGTTTGCCTTGCGGTGCTGCCGATCGTCATTTTCACCGGGCTGACGCTGCTGAGCCGCGGTCTGCCGCATTGGCAGATGCCGGGGTGGCTGTTCACGATTCCCCTGCTCGGCGAAGCGCTGGCCACGGCTGGGCGGACCATGCGGCGAATTGCGATTGGCACCGCCGTAGTGACGGCAGTGCTGCTCGCGGGGCTGGGGACCGTGGTGACGATGCAGGCGCGATGGGGGAGTTTCGACGAGCCGACGCGGGCGCTGTTTGGCGGCACCGATCCGACCGACGCGCTGCTGTCCTGGGAGGCTCTGAAGCCGGCGCTGGCGGAGCGCGGGTTGCCGGCGGACGACCGGACCTTCATCGGGACGTTCAACTGGATTCGCGCCGGCGAGATCAATGCGCTGTTCGGCCGCGATGTGCCGGTGATTTGCCTCTGCGACGACGCGCGGCACTTCGCCTATCTCACGCCGCCGGCAGCGCTCGCTGGGTGGACGGCGATCCTGATCGGGCTGCCGGAGAACGTCGGCAACGATACTGCGCTGGGTCCGCGGTTCGAGACGCTGGGGCCGGTGGAGGAGGTGAGCCTCAGCAAGGCAGGGCGCGTGGTGGTGCCGCTGCAGCTCAGAATCGCTACTGGATTCAAGCCTTAGCGGCTGGAGAGGCCGTAGCGCTTGTAGGCTTCATGGGCGGCTTCGGCGTTGGCGTAGGGCTCTTGCCGGTCGACGTTCCAGTAGGTCAGCTCGTCGAGCGCGATGGGGACGCCGGTGATGGCGCAGCGGACGAAACTGCCGGGCCGCAGAACGACATAGTCGGCATCGAGGTACCGGACCTGCGCCTCGGAGGGGCTGAAGCTCTTGTCGAAGATGTTCATCGTGTCGCTCGCATTGGCGAAATATAGGTCAGATTGGCTGACTTGCAAACCGTTGCAAACCGCCGCTTTCTGACCGGAGTCTGAACGGCGCCGTCCGCACAAGTTCATCGATACGGCCCCAGAGTGGCAATGCTGGGGCGAAAGCACGCCCTCGCGCAACCAGGGGGCTCAGATGAAATCAACTCTCCTCGCGCTCGGCGCGATCCTCTCCATGACCGGGACTGCTTCGGCCATCGACATGTTCGATCTCGGCGGCGCCGCGGCCGGCAGTCCGAGCACGGTGTGGTACAAGTTCGCCGGCAAGGACGCGATCGCCGTGTTCGTGCGCGGCAAGGACGGCTTGATGTACGCCCAGGTCGGCGACGGCGAGGGTGGTGGCTGGACCGGCTGGGCGGCGATCGGGGCCGAGATCCTCAAGTCCGACCCGGCCTGTGTCGCGACCAGCACCAGCCTCATCGACTGCGTCGCGGTGGGCAAGAACAACAACGTCTTCCACGTCCGCTACGACGCCAAGAAGCACCAGTGGACGGATTGGGAGAACCTGGGCGGTTTTGCCACCGGGGCGCCGGGGCTTGCCCGCACCAGCGAGGATGGCAAGACCACGCTCAACGCGTTCGTGTCGGGACCCGACAACCTGCTGTTCATCGATACGTTCGACGGCAAGGGCTGGAGCGACTGGCAGAGCCTCGACGTCAAGGTCGGCGGGGCAGTTGCCTGCTCCGACATCCTCGTCGTCGGCGCGCATTGCTACGACACCAGTTCGGGCAGTGCCGAGCAGCTTTCCGATCTCACCCGTACCTCCGGCAGCGACATCTTCGTCGATCATCTCGGCGGCGCAATCGAGGGCAAGGTCTCGGCTGTCGCCAGCGGCATGAACGGCGACACGCTGCGGGTGTTCGTCAACGGGCCGGGGCACCGGCTGTGGTTCAAGAAATGGGACGGACAGTGGAATGAGTGGTCGCAGCTGCCCGTCACCATCCACTCCGCCCCCGGCTGCGCCATCCGCAAGACGGGTGGCGATGCGTGGTGCGCCAGCGTGCAGGACGACGGCAAGGTGAAGATGGTGCTGGTGAGCGAAGCTGAGATGTAGCCGCCCGCTGGTGCAAGCCGACCCCCACCCCTGTCCCCTCCCCCTAAGAATGGGGAGGGAGACGCTCCCACTGCAATCGAGGCCATCGTCTCCCTCCCCCGGTTGAGGGGGAGGGATCAAGGATGGGGTCGGTTTGCACCGGCTCCGCCTTGGTGCCCGCTGCTAGAACAGGCTGCCCTGGTTGCCCTCGCCCGGCGGCGGTTTGACGCGCCGTTGGGTGCGGGGCGCGCCGCCAACGGCGACACCGATCTTGCCGACCGACACCTCGATGGTGAGCTCCTCGCCGGGTCGCACCTGATCGGCGCGCTTGACGATCCGGTCCTCCGAATCCGTGACGATCGCAAAACCGCGGTCGAGGATGTTGCGGTAGCTCACCGCATCGATGAGCTTGCTCACCGCATCGAGCTCCTGGCGCCGCTGGGCAACGATCCGGAGGACCGTGGGCGGCAGGCGAATCGACGCCGTGGTGAGGCGGCTCGCGAGGTTCCTGACCTCGCCGCGCAGCGTGTTGGGCGACAGCTTGCCGGACAGCCGCTCGAACGCGATGCGCTTGCGCTGCCCCGTGTGGCGGAGCGCGGCGACAAGGTTCGAGGCGGCGTGATCGAGGCGCTGGCGAGCCGAGGCCACCAGATCGAGCGGGCGCGGCAGGCCGGCAGCGGCGGCGCGCAGGCGATCGCGGTAGTTCGAGGCGGTGCGGCGCATCGCATGGCGCTGGCGGCCACCGATTTCGTCGATGTAGCCGATGAGGTCGGCGCGCACCGGCACGGCGGCTTCGGCGGCGGCGGTGGGGGTGGGGGCACGGTGGTCGGAGGCGTAGTCGACGAGCGTGGTGTCGGTCTCGTGGCCGACGGCGGTGATGACAGGGATGCGGCTCGCGGCGACGGCGCGGACGACGATCTCTTCGTTGAAGCCCCAGAGGTCCTCGATGGAGCCACCGCCGCGGGCGACGATCAGCACGTCGGGTCGCGAGATCGGGCCGTCGGCGGCGAAGCGGTTGAAGCCTTCGATGGCGGCGGTGACTTCGGCTGCGGCGGTTTCGCCCTGGACGCGCACCGGCCAGACGACGACGTGGCTGGGGAAGCGGTCGGAGATGCGGTGCAGGATATCGCGGATCACCGCGCCGGTGGGCGAGGTGATGACGCCGATGACGCGCGGCAGGTAAGGCAGTTCGCGCTTGCGCTCGGAGGCGAAAAGGCCCTCGGCGGCGAGCTTCCTGCGGCGATCCTCGAGCAGCGCCATCAGCGCGCCGGCGCCGGCCGGTTCCATCTGCTCGATGACGATCTGGTACTTCGACGAACGCGGGAAGGTGGTGAGCCGTCCTGTGACGATCACCTCCATGCCTTCGGCAGGCTTGAACTGGAGGCGCGGGTAGTTGGTCTTCCACACCACCGCGTCGATCGAGGCGTTCTCGTCCTTCAGCGTGAAATAGGCATGGCCGGAGGAGTGGACGCCGCGGAAGCCGGAAATCTCGCCGCGCACGCGGACGTGGCCGAACTCGTCTTCGACGGTGCGCTTCACCGCCTGGGCGATTTCGGAGACGGTGAACTCGGCAGCGTTGGTCAGCGGAGCGGACATGGGTGAGAGGTGCGGGAAAGGGACGAGTCCGTCAAGGGTGGCGGCATAATCGAGCAGATGCTAGATGGGCGCCGAATGGCCACGCGCCGCGCGCTTGGCTGCCCCCTCCACCACCCTGCGGGTGGTCCCCCTTCCCCGCCACGCGGGGGAGGATCAACGGCAACATCGGGAGCTTACGGCTGATGCGCATTCTGGTGATTGGGTCGGGTGGGCGTGAGCATGCGTTGGCGTGGGCGATCGCCATGTCGCCGCGGTGCGAGAAGCTGTTCGTGATGCCGGGCAATGGCGGGACCGGCGAAATCGCCGAGAACGTCGCCATCGACATTACCGACCATGCGGCGGTGGTTGGGTTCGCGCTCGGCAGCAAGGTGGACTTCGTGGTGATCGGGCCCGACGCGCCGGCGGTGGCGGGGCTGGGCGACGATGTGCGGGCGGCGGGGCTGCTGTGCTTTGGGCCATCGAAGGCCGCGGCGCAGCTCGAGGGGTCAAAGGCTTTCACCAAGCTGATCTGCGATGAAGCGGGCGTGCCGACGGCGGCTTACGGCCGGTTCGACAACGAGAGCGATGCGCTGGCCTATGTGCATGACCAAGGCGCGCCGATCGTGATCAAGGCGGACGGGCTGGCGGCGGGCAAGGGCGTGACCGTGGCGATGACCATGGAAGAGGCGGTGGACGCGGTGCGCGACTGCTTCTCGGGCGCGTTCGGGGAATCCGGCTCTACCGTGGTGATCGAGGAATATCTCGAGGGCGAGGAGGCAAGCATCTTCGCCCTCTGCGACGGCGAGAGCGTGGTGATGCTGCCCAGCGCTCAGGACCACAAACGGGTATGGGACGGCGATCGCGGCCCGAACACCGGTGGAATGGGCGCCTACTCCCCTGCCCCGGTGATGACGCCGGAAATGACGGCACGGGTGGAGAACGAGATCATCCTGCCATCGGTGCGCCGTATGGCGGAGCGCGGCACGCCGTTCTGCGGGGTGCTGTTTGCCGGGATCATGGTGACGGCCAAGGGGCCCAAGCTGATCGAGTACAACGTGCGGTTCGGTGACCCCGAGTGCCAGGTGCTGATGCTGCGGCTGCAGTCGGACGTGCTGGACCTGTTGGAAGCGACGGCGCGCGGCACGTTGAAGACGGCGAAGCCGCTGTTCAGCGATGACGTGGCGCTGACCGTGGTGCTGGCCGCAAAGGGCTACCCGGTGAACCCCGAAAAGGGCAGCGAGATCAGGGGCGTCGACGGCCTCGAAGGTGACGGGCTGATGGTGTTCCACGCCGGCACGCTCCGCCGCGATGGCAAGCTGCTAGCCAATGGCGGACGGGTACTGAACGTGACGGCGCTCGGGCGGACGGTGGGCGAAGCGCGCGACCGCGCCTACGCCGCGGTGGACCTGATCGACTGGCCGGAAGGCTTCTGCCGGCGCGACATCGGCTGGCGTGCTGTCGAAAGGGAACTCAAACCGGCCTGAACATCTTATAAACCGGCAGAGCGTATCCTACGTCCTTATCGTGACCCATGAGATGACAGCGCCGGTCGATCCGACGCCGCTGCAGCGGCGGGGGCAGGAAATTGTCGACCGCCTGCGCGGTGAGTTCCGCGAAAACGCCCATGGCCACGCCCTCTCGACAATCGAGCCCCGCATCGGCGTGGCGCTGGGTGGCGGTTCGGCACGTGGGCTGACCCACATCCCCTATATCGAAGCGATGGACGAGATGGGCTTACGGCCCCATGTGATCTCGGGCACCTCGATCGGTGCGCTGATCGGCGCGGGCTGGGCCAGCGGCATGAGCGGCGCGGAGCTTCGCGATCATTCGTTCTCGGTGCTCGGCACGATGCGGATCATCGCCGGGCGGCTATGGGGCGCGCAGGTGCGCAACCTCGGCAACTTCTTTCAATCCGGCTTCAACGTGCAACTCGACGCGGTGCAAGTGGTGGACGCCTTTCTGCCCGACAACTTCCCGCTCGAGTTCAAGGACTTGCGGACCAAGTTCTACGTCGTGGCAACGGACTTCCAGTCGTGGCACCAGGCGGTGTTCTCGGAAGGGCCGGTGCGCGAGGCGATTGCCGGTTCGATCGCCATCCCGAGCCTGTTCAAGCCGGTGCCGTTCGCCAATCACCTGCTTGTCGATGGGGGCGTGGTGAACCCGCTGCCGCTCGACCAGGCAGCGGCCGACACCGACATCCTCGTCGGCATCGACGTCAACGGCGACCCGTCGGAGCAGCTCAACAAGATCAACCACAAGGCGCTCGACGTGTGGTTCGGCGCGGCGCAGATCATGATGCACTCGCTGACCGCGCACATGATGGCCGCCTACCCGCCCGACGTGTACGTGCGTCCGCACCTCAGCGCGTTCGGCGCGCTGGAGTTCTGGCGCGTGCGCGAGATCGTTGCCCATGTCGAAAAGGACAAGGACAACTTCAAGCGCGCGCTGGATGGGCGGATCGAGTCGTTCCTGACCAAGCAGCAGGAATCGATGCGGGCCGAGGCGCGGTAGGTCAACGCTAGTCCGGTGCCCGAACGTTGCTACCGCAAACCTTGGAAGAACGCCCGCATCAGCTCCGCTGATCGCTTCGCGCCCAGCCCACCGATGACCTCCGGCCTATGGTGGCAGTTGGGGCTTTCGAACAGGCGGACGCCGTTGTCGACGGCGCCGGCCTTCAAGTCTTCCGCGCCGTAGTAGACGCGGCGTAGGCGGGTGTGGGCGATGGCGCCGGCGCACATGGCGCACGGTTCGAGCGTCACATAGAGATCGCAGCCATCGAGGCGGCCGGTACCGCGCGCGGCGAGCGCCGTGCGGATGGCGAGGAATTCGGCGTGGGCGGTGGGGTCGTTCAGCTCGCGCATGCGGTTGCGCTCGGCGGCGAGGACGCGATCACCCTCGACGATGACGGCGCCGACCGGGGCCTCGCCGGCAGCAGCGGCGGCTTCGGCGAGGGCGAGGGCTTTGTCCATAGGGGTGAGCATGGGCGGTGTTTAGCATTGGGACACAGACCGTGCCACACGCGCCATCTCCCCCTTGGCGGGGGAGAATGGAATTTCTTGGGCTTAGCCCTTCGCTAAGCCTTAGAAATTCAAGAGAGGGGGTGCGGAGCCACAGTGCCCTCCATTGCCCCCTCTCTTGCGAAAACTAAGGACTTAGCTGCGCTAAGCCCAAGTTTTCGCTTTCTCCCCCGCCAAGGGGGAGAGGCGTGGTGGCACCATCGGGGCTGGACCGCTACATTCTCCGCTCAGGAGAATCGCCTTTGCCCATTCGTCAGCTGCCCGAGGATCTGATCAACCGCATCGCCGCGGGCGAGGTGGTGGAGCGGCCGGCGAGCGTGGTGAAGGAGCTGGTGGAGAACGCCATCGATGCGGGCGCCAGCCGCGTCAGCATCACCACGGCGGGCGGTGGGCAGAGCCTGATCCGGATCGAGGATGACGGCGTGGGCATGGACGAGGCAGACCTGGTGCTCTCGGTGGAGCGGCACGCGACCTCGAAGCTGGCCGATGACGGGCTCGAGGATATCCGGACGCTGGGGTTTCGCGGGGAGGCACTGGCGTCGATCGGGGCGGTGGCGGAGCTGGGTATCGCGTCGCGGCGGGCCGAGGATGCGAGCGGGTTGCGGATCGCGGTCAGGCACGGGGTGAAGTCGCGACCGGTGCCGGTGGCGATGAACCGGGGCACTGTCGTCGAGGTGCGCGAGCTGTTCGGCAATGTGCCGGCGCGGCGGAAATTCCTGAAGTCGGAGCGGGCCGAGGCCGGGGCGATCACCGACATGGTGAAGCGGCTGGCGATGGCCAATCCGCATGTGCAGTTCGTGCTCGAGGGGGCTGATAGGACCACGTCGAACTGGCCGGGGCGCGAGGGCGACGGGGCGCTCAGGGCACGGCTCGGCGACGTGATGGGAGGGGATTTCGGCGACAACGCGGTGACGCTGGCGACGATGCGGCACGGCATGGTGGTGACGGGGCTCGCCGGGCTGCCGACCTACACGCGGGCCAATTCGCTGAGCCAGTATTTCTTCGTCAATGGCCGCTCGGTGCGCGACAAGGTGCTGGTGGGGGCGATCCGTGCGGCCTATGCGGATTTCGTGTTCCGCGATCGGTTTCCGGTGGTGGCGATCTTCCTCGCTGTCGATCCGGCAGATGTGGATGTGAATGTGCATCCCACAAAGGCGGAGTTGCGGTTCCGCGATCCGGGTGCGGTGCGCGGGGCGGTGATCCGGGCGATCGGCGAGGCGCTGGAGGCGGCGGGGCATCGGGCGGCGAGCACGGTGGCGGACGATATCGCCGGGGCGTTCCGGGTGCCGGAGTATGAGACAGTCCGCCCGACGGAGCGTTGGGCCGCCCCCGCCACCGCCTATGGCGGCCCCCCTCCCCCGCCACGCGGGGGAGGATCACTGACCGCGCCGTCGGTGCGGTTTGCGGATTTTGCGGAGCCGAGTGCGCGGTACGATGAACCCGCACCTGTTGCGGAGCCGGTGGAGTATCCACTGGGGTCGGCACGGGCGCAGATGTTCGACAATTTCATCGTGGCGCAGAACGGCGACAGCCTGCTGCTGGTGGACCAGCATGCGGCGCATGAGCGGCTGGTCTACGAGCGGTTCAAGGCGCAGATGGCGGCGGGGCCGGTGGCGAGCCAGATGCAGCTGATCCCGGTGGTGATCGAACTCAGCGAGGACGATTGCGGGCGGCTCGAGGAAGCGGCGCCGACGCTGGAGCGGCTGGGCCTGTACCTGGAGCGGTTCGGCCCGCGGGCGGTGGCGGTGCGCGAGACGCCGGCGCTGCTCGGGCAGGCCGATATCGACGGGCTGGTGCGGGACTTGGCCGATGGATTGGCGGAATGGGACAGCTCGGCGGCGCTGGCCGACCGGCTGGAAGCGATCATCGGGCGGATGGCCTGCCACGGCTCGGTGCGGTCGGGGCGGCGGCTGCGGGTCGAGGAAATGAACGCGCTGCTGCGCGAGATGGAGGCGACGCCGCATTCGGGCCAGTGCATCCACGGGCGGCCGACTTATGTTGAGCTGAAGAAGGCGGATATCGAGCGGTTGTTCGGGCGGACGCGGTAGCGTCAGGCACCCAGGGTTTCCGCCAGCTTGGCGACGCGGCGGGCGCGGACTTCCGGCTTCGTCGCCGCTTCGATATCGCGGACATGCTTGGCCTTGAGGCCGAACGGCAGCTTGTCGAAGGCGGCGCGGGCGGATGGGTTGGCGTCGAGGGCGGACTTGAGGTCGTCGGGCTCCTCGACTTCGCGCGGGGCGGTATCGAGGCTGATGTCGAGGTCGATCGCCTGGCCCGCGGAGATGCCGGCGGCTTCGCGGTGGGCGGCGCTGATGCCGACGAGGCGCTGGCCGTTCTTGATCGCCACCCGGCTGCGCCAGCTGTGGCCGCTGATGGTGATCACCACCGGCGGGCGCGCCTCGGGGCCGAGGGATTGCATGACCGCACCGGGCACTTCGACGGCTGTGGCGTTGCCAGAGGGGATAACGACGGCGCGGAACTGCATGGCTCGCCTCAGTGCGCGCGGATGAAATGCACCGCGGCCGCACCATACTCGCGGCGATCCTCGATGGTGAAGCCCTCGGGGAGCGCGAGTTCGACCTCGGAGCTCTCCTCCAGCACGATCGTTGCGTCCTTGGCGAGCCAGTTGCCGGCCTTCAGCGACACCAGTGCCAGTTCCCCCAGCCCCTTCCCGTAGGGCGGGTCTAGGAACACCAGGTCGAAGGGGCCCATGGTGCCGGCGGGGCCCAGCGCGGTGGCGTCGCGGCGGAGGAGCTTGGCGATGCCGGCGATGCCGAAGGCTTCGATGTGGTCGCGGATCAGGCCGCGCGATTCGGCACCGGTGTCGACGAATACCGCGCCCGAGGCGCCGCGGGAGAGGGCTTCGAGGCCCAGCGCGCCGGTGCCGGCGAAGAGGTCGAGGACCTTGAGGCCGTCGAGGTGCACGCCGATGCGGCTCGCGAGGATGTTGAACACCGATTCGCGGGCCCGGTCCGAAGTGGGGCGGATGCTGTCGTCAGACGGCGACAGCAGCGCCTTGCCGCGAAACTTGCCGGCGACGATACGCATCGCTTACTCGCGCGGCTTCTTGGGTCCGCGCGGACGGTCACCCGAAGGACGGCCAGCGCCGCCTTGGGGGCGACCAGCACCGCCTGACGGGCGCCCGCCGGACGGACGGCCACCGGACGGCTTGCCGGCGTAGGGCGGCTTACCGCCACCGCCGCCGGGCTTGCCGGAGTGCGGCTTCTTGTCACCGAAGCTGCGCGGCTTGTCGCCGTACGAGCGGGCCGGACGGTCGCCACCTTCGCGGGGCGGACGAGTGCCGTACGGCTTCTTGTCGCCGAACGAACGCGGGGCAGCATCGCCACGCGCCGCGTAGGGCTTCTTGTCGCCCAGCGGGCGGCTGCTGGTGCGCTCGCGGGGCGTCGAGTTGCGCGGTGCGTAGGGGCGCTCCTCGGCGCGGGGGGGACGGTCGGCGCCGTCGCGCGGACGATCGCCAAAAGAGCGATCGCCGCGGGGCGGACGGGCGCCGGAGGGCTTTTTGTCACCGTACGAACGGGGGCCGGCATCGCCGCGGGGCGAGTACGGCTTCTTGTCACCAAAGCCGCGTGGCTTGTCGCCATAGGCGCGGGCCGGACGGTCGCTGGCGTCGGTGCGGGGGGCGTAGGGCTTCTTGCCCTCGTAGGAACGGACAGGACCATCACCACGCGGAGCGTAGGGCTTCTTATCGCCGTAGGGACGGTCGCCAGCCGGGCGGGCCGAACGGGACTTGTCGCCGTAAGCACGGGCGGGACGGTCGCCGTCGCCTCGCGGCTTGTCGCCGTACGGGCGCTTGCCCGCCGGCTTGTCACCGTAGGCGCGTTTCGGGCGGTCACTGCCCTCGGGGCGCGGGGCGCGGGCCGGGCGATCCTCGTGGTGGGCGGGGCGGCCGAAGTTCTTGGCCGAGCTGTCCTCGGGGTCGTTCCAGCCCTTGCGAGCTTCGCCTGCCGGGCCTTCGCGGCGCGGCGGTTTGACATGAATTTCGGCTTCGCGGCCATCCTCGAAATGGATGGTGCGGATATCACGCGGATCGACCTCACGCGGCCGGCTCGGGGCCTTGACCGGGCGCTTGTCGAAGCGGCCAGGGCGATCCTGGCGCGGACGTTCGGCGAAGGCAGCCGCAGCCGCAGCCTCGGTCTGGTCGTCCTCGAAGCGGAACTTGTTCTCGCGCGACTTGTGCGGCGAATCCTTGGGCAGCGCTTTGCCAGGGGCGGCGGCGCGGAGCTTGGGATTGGTGGCTGGCTTCTTCTTCGGCGCCGTCTCCGGCATTTCGCTCTCGAAATCGGTGTTGGCCTCGGCAGCGAGGCGCTTTCCGAGCTGCTCGCGCAGCACGCGTGCGGCCACGACCTCGACTTCGCCCTCGGGCAGGTCGCCGAGCTGGAACGGGCCGTAGCTGACGCGGATCAGGCGGTTGACCTGGAGGCCGAGCGCACCGAGGACGTTCTTGACCTCGCGGTTCTTGCCTTCGCGCAGGCTCAGGACCAGCCAGCTGTTGGAGCCCTGGGCGCGCTCGAGAATGGCCTCGATCGGGCCATACTGGATGCCTTCGATCTCGATGCCGTCCTTCAGCGTATCGAGCTGCGCCTGGGTGACGGAGCCGAAGGCGCGGACGCGGTAGCGGCGGAGCCAGCCGGTGGCCGGCAGCTCGAGCACGCGCTTCAGCCCACCATCATTGGTGACCAGCAGCAGGCCTTCGGTGTTGATGTCGAGCCGGCCGATGGAGACGACGCGCGGCAGGTCTTTTTCTTCCAGCGCCTCGAAGACGGTGGGGCGGCCTTCCGGGTCCTTCTCGGTGACCACGAGGCCGGCGGGCTTGTGGTAGAGCCAGACGCGGGTGCCCTGGCGGGCGGCCAGCGGCTCGCCATCGACCTTGATCTTGTCCTTTTCGGAAACGTTGAAGGCCGGGGTGAGGACCTTCTTGCCGTTGACGGTCACTCGACCGTCCTTGATCCAGCCCTCGGCATCGCGGCGGGAGCACAGACCTGACCGCGCGATGACCTTGGCCAAGCGGTCGCCGTCCGTCGGGACGGCTGAAACATTCGACATATGATAACTCCTGCGGGACCCGTTACGGGCGGCGCATCTTTCGAGTTGAGGGGGTAGGGTCAGTCTCTTCGAGACGTCCCCTACCGGCTAATTAGCCTGCGCGGTCAGGGCCTTGCGGACTTCCGGCGGGCACGACTTGTCAGTGAGCGGCACGAGGTCGCCGTTGGGCGCGAGACACACCAGGTCCTGCCCCTTGACCGTGGTGTAGTATTCTTCCGGCGGCAGATAGAGCGGACGCGGGCCGCCCTTCAGCTTTGCCGCGGTCATGCGGGCAGTCAGCTGCTTGGCTTCGACGTCGGTGAGCGGGCGCCCGTTGAGGGTGCGCAGGTCGACGACGCGGGCGTTACGCAGCCGCTTCAGGTCGGCCTCCGAGAGGTTGGAGGTGTCGATCTGGACGTTGCTCGAATCCTGGGGCAGCAGTTCGGCGGTCTTGCTTTCCGCCTGTGGCGCCGGCAGCGCGGCGGACTTAGGCAGGACCAGCGGGCCGCGGCGTTCCGCGTTCTCCGGCTTCTCCTCGCGCTCCATCACGCCCATGCCCTTCATGGTCTCGGTCAGCACTTCGCGCTCGAAGGTGCCGACGTCGCTGAGGGCATTGGTGCCTTCGGTCGTGGTGCAGGCGCTCAGGCCGAGGCCGAGCACCAGCCCAACGGTCAGCAATCCGCCCCGGGTCACGGCTTTGAAAGTGGGCCGCCGCCCGGTCAAATCACTCAGCATGAAACTTCCCTTTTCCCCGGCCCGTGCGCGCCCCGCGCGGGCCTTATAGACCATCATAGGCCCACGAACAATTCGCTCGGAATTGTTATCGCTTTCGTTGCCCACGCAACCGGGCCCTAAGGCCAGATTGAGGCGCCTTTGCGTTCAGGCAGGCTTCCTGCGGCCGATCCCGACGAAGTCGAGGAGTAGCAGCAACACCCCCAATGTGATCGCCACGTCGGCGATATTGAAGATGTAGAACGACCAATCCTGCCAATGAAAGTGAAAGAAATCCGCAACGGCGCCGTAAAGCACCCGATCGAGCGCGTTGGACACCGCGCCGCCGATGGCCAGCATCAGGCCATAGCGGACGAGGACGTCGGAGGTGCGCGACCACCAGACGAACAGCGCGACGATGGCCACCACCGCAACGGCGCCGAGCGCCCAGACCGGCAGATCGCCGAGCAGGCCATAGGAGACGCCGGTGTTCCAGACCAGCACGTAGTCGAAGAAGCTGGTGACGGGGACGATCTCGCCGCCGCGCCAGCCGAACGGCGCGGTGGGGGTGAAGAAGCCGAGATGCTCGATGCAGACGGTGGAGGCGGCGCCGACGCAATCGGAGCTGACCTGCAGGAACTTGTGGCCACGATCGAGGGCGAAGGCGGCTACGCCGGCAAGGAGCGAGAGGAGGAGGTGGGGGCGGGTTAGCATGCGGAGCCTCTGTTGCCTTCTCCCCTTGTGGGAGAAGGTGCCCGCAGGGCGGATGAGGGGTATCTCTCCGCGCACGCTGTCGCCCGTCGCTTCGCTCCGATCGCGCAACCCTTGGTTGCGGGACCCCTCATCCGGCCTTCGGCCACCTTCTCCCACAAGGGGAGAAGGCAATCCGACTGTGAGGTCGGTGCCAAGCTCAGAGCCCCGCCGCCTTCAGTTCACGCATCGCCTGCGCATCGCGGAGCGACAAGTCCGGGTACTCCGCGTCGCTGCCCACCTCCGGCAAGATCCGCCACGAACGCGCGCAGCGCTGGCCTTCGGCTTTGGCGAATACCACCGCAACACCACGAACTTCATCGAGACGGAACGCGTCGGACGGGCCCTCGCCCTCGATCACTTCAATGTCCGAGGTGATGGAGATTTCGGCCATGTCGGTGCCGCGGACGGCGGCGGCGAGCTTGTCGTCGGTGATGTACACCTTGGGCGCTGCTTCGAGGGAGGCGCCGATCACCTTGTCGCGGCGCTGGATTTCGAGGGCGCCGGTGACGACCTTGCGGACTTCGCGGATCGCCTCCCACTTCTCGTCGAGCTTTGCGTCGGTCCACTCGGCCGGGAGGTTCGGGAACTGCCTGAGGTGCACCGACGAATCGGCGCCGGGGTGACGCTCCAGCCACGCCTCTTCCATGGTGAACACCAGGATCGGGGCGAGCCAAGCCGTGAGCGCGTCGAAGACGTGATCGAGCACGGTGAGGGTGGCGCGGCGGCGGACCGAAGAGATCGGGTCGCAGTAGAGCGCATCCTTGCGGATGTCGAAGTAGAACGCCGAGAGGTCGATGTTCATGAAGTTCGACAGCGCAGCCACGATGCGCTTGTAGTCGTAGCTCTCGTAGGACTCGCGGACGAGCACATCGAGGTCCTTCAGCTTACTCAGGATCAGCTGCTCGAGTTCGGGCATGTCGCGGTAGTCGACGGTCTCGTCGGCCTTGCGGTGGGCGAGGTTGCCGATCAGCCAGCGGATCGAGTTGCGGAGCTTGCGATAGTTGTCGACGGTGGAGTTGATGATCTCCTTGCCGATGCGCAGGTCGTCCGAATAGTCGGACTGGGCCACCCAGAGGCGGAGGATATCGGCGCCGTACTGCTTGATGACGTCCTGCGGGGCGGTGGTGTTGCCCAGCGATTTCGACATCTTCTTGCCCTCGCCATCGAGGGTGAAGCCGTGTGTCAGCACGCTCGCATAGGGGGCGTAGCCGTTGGTGGCGCTGCTTTCGAGCAGCGAGGAGTGGAACCAGCCGCGGTGCTGGTCGGAGCCCTCAAGATACATGCCGGCCGGGAACTGCATGTCCGGCCACTTCTGCGAGTTGCGCAGCACCCAGGAGTGCGTGGTGCCAGACTCGAACCAGACGTCGAGGATGTCGTCGACCTTGGTCCAGTTGTCGGGATCGGGCACGGCATTGCCGAGAAAACGCTCCTTGGCGCCCGGCTTGAACCAGGCGTCGGCGCCCTCCTCATCGAAGGCGAGGCCGATACGCTGGTTCACCATTTCGTCGACGAGGATGGTGTCCGTTTTCTCGTTGTAGAAGACGGCGATCGGCACGCCCCAGGCGCGCTGGCGGCTAAGCACCCAATCGGGGCGATCGGCGATCATCGAGCGGAGGCGGTTCTGCCCGGCCTGCGGGTAGAACTTGGTGTTCTCGATCGCAGTGAGGGCGATGCTGCGGACGGTATCGCCCGGCTGGACCTTCACCCGCTCCGGATGGTCCGAGAACAGCTTCAGCGTCGCGATCTTTTCTGCCGCATACGGGCGGTCCATGTAGACGAACCACTGCGGGGTGTTGCGGAAGATGATCGGCTTCTTCGAGCGCCACGAATGCGGATACTGGTGCTTCACCCGGCCGCGGGCGACCATGGCGTTGCGCTCGGCGAGGGCGGCGATGACACGGTTGTTGGCGTCGCCCTTCTTGCCGGTATCGTCGATGACGCGCGCGCCCTCGAAGCCGGGCGCGGCGGCGGTGTAGAAGCCGGCGTCGTCGACGACATAGGGGATGGTGGTGTCGATGCCGTGCTCGGCGAGCTTGCGGCCGGAATCCATCCAGATGCCGAAGTCGTCAAGGCCGTGGCCCGGCGCGGTGTGGACGAACCCGGTGCCGGTGTCGTCGGTGACGTGTTCGCCATCGAGCAACGGCACTTCGAAATCATAGCCGCCGCCGAGCCCGCGCAGCGGATGCGAGCAGGAGACGATTTTCGAGCAATCGACGTCGTGCAGCCGGATGAAGGTATCGACCTTGGCCTTTGCCAGCGTCTCTTCGGCGAGCTTGTCGGCGAGGACGTATTTCTCGCCCTTCGAGGCCCAGTTGCCTTCCGGCGCGCCGGTGACCTCGTAGAGGCCGTAGCTGATCTTCGATGAAAAGCTGATGGCGCGGTTGGCTGGGATGGTCCACGGCGTGGTGGTCCAGATGACGACGTAGGACGAGCCGAAATCCTCGAACGAGCCGGTGCCGAAGGCGCCGTTGGCCGAGTGGATCGGGAACTTCACCCAGATCGCGTCGCTCTCGTAGTCCTGATACTCGATCTCAGCCTCGGCCAGCGCGGTGCGCTCGACCACCGACCACATGACGGGCTTCGAACCACGATAGAGCTGGCCGGAAGCGGCGACCTTCATCAGTTCGCGAGCGATCTGCGCTTCGGCATCGAAGCTCATGGTGAGGTAGGGGTTGGACCAGTCGCCGACCACGCCGAGCCGCTTGAACTCCTCGCGCTGGGTATCGACCCAGTACTGCGCGAAGCTCCGGCACTCGTTGCGGAACTCGTTGATCTCGACGTCGTCCTTGTTCTTGCCCTTGGCGCGATACTGCTCCTCGACCTTCCACTCGATGGGCAGGCCATGGCAGTCCCAGCCCGGCACATAGGCCGAGTTGTAGCCGAGCATGGTCTTCGAACGCGAAACGAGGTCCTTGAGGATCTTGTTGAGCGCGTGACCGATATGGATGTTGCCGTTGGCGTAGGGCGGGCCGTCATGCAGCGTGAACAGGGGCTTGCCCTGAGCAGCGGCGCGCTGGCGAGCGTAAATGTCCATGTCTTCCCAGCGCTTGAGCCACTCGGGCTCGCGGGCGGGCAGCCCGGCGCGCATCGGAAACTCGGTTTCGGGCAGGAAGAGCGTCGCAGAATAGTCGGTCTCGGCGCCGCTGGTCGCAGTATCGTTCATCGGAAGGTACCTTGGAAGCTGCGGGCTTTTAGCAAGCGGGGACGCAGGGTGCCAGTGCAAATGCCAGCAGCGGAGCGTGGGCCACCCCCACCCTTGATCCCTCCCCACAAGGGGGAGGGAGACGACTGAGGCATCGGTTCTTGCGCCTCCCTCCCCCTTGTGGGGAGGGACTGAGGGTGGGGGTGGCCACAGCCTCGATGCTAGCGCCTAGCGAAAGAACCCGAGCTTCTCGTCCAGCTCCGACACCGGCAGCGTCGCTTGCAGTAGATGCCGTGCCTGGGCGGCGTCGTTGTTCACCGCGGCGATCAGTTCGTCGAGACCTGCGAACTTCACCTGGCCGCGAACACTGCCCAGGAGCGCGACTTCCAGCGTCTGGCCGTAAATGTCCTCGTCGAAATCGAAGATCCAGGTCTCGAACGGTGGCCGCTCGTTGTTGAACATCGGCTTGCCGTAGCTGGCGACGCCATCGAGCAGGCGGTTGCCGAGTTTGGCGCGGACGGCGTAAACGCCCTGCAAGAGGCCGAAGCCGGTGGGGCTCGCGACATTGGCGGTGGGGAAGCCGAGTTCCCTGCCCCGCTGGTCGCCCTTCACCACTTCGCCAGAGAGGAACCAGTGGTAGCCGAGCAGCTGTGCGGCGGCGGCGACATCGCCCTCGCCGAGCAACGCACGGATACGGGAGGACGAGATGTGGTCGTCGCCTTCATCGAGCATGTCGAGGATTTCGACCTCGAAGCCGTGGCGGACGCCCGCATCGCGGAGGAAATCCGGGGTGCCCTGGCGCTTGTAGCCGAAGTGGAAATCGGCGCCGACCGAGACACCGCGCACACCAAGCGCTCCGACGAGGAAGCGGGTGACGAAATCCTCGGCCTCGATGTGCGAGAACTCGAGCGAGAACGGCATCACCACGATGCCGTCGAGCCCGAGCGCCTGGGCGATCTCGGCCTTCTGGTCGGCATAGGTGAGGCGGAACATGAATGGGGCCGGCGCGAAGACGTCGCGCGGGTGAGGCTCGAAAGTGAGCACGAGCGCCGGCACGCCAAGCGCTGCGGCGCGAGCCTTCATTGCCCGGAACACGTGCTGGTGACCGCGATGGCAGCCGTCGAAATTGCCGATCGCGACCATGGCGCCGCGGAGCGACGCCGGAACCTGGTCGAGGCCAGCGAGCCTGATGAAGCCGCTCAAATTCGTACCCGCCCTGAAAGTGATGGCGATATGGCAAGAAACCGGATGGGTTGCAAGGCGGCTAAGGTTGGAGGCTGGTATGCGGGGCGTGGGCCTTCTGCCTTCTCCCCTTGTGGGAGAAGGCATCCCGACTGATGGTCCTGCTGCTACCAGCTCAGCTTCGGCATGAAGCCCGCTACGTTGGCGCCGCTGGGTTCGACGAGCGCGCGGATAGCTGCAGGGTCGGCCTTGCCGAAGGCGTCGAGTTCGGCCGCGTGGATCGAGCCGGTGATGAACAGCAGGTCGAGCCCTGCCCCGGCGGCGCCGATGGCGTCGGTGCGGACCGAGTCGCCGATGGCGAGGATGCGGGAGCGGTCGACCGGCTGGCCGGCTGCTTTCTCCGCGAGGCGCAGCGCTTCGGAGTAGATCGGCTTGTAGGGCTTGCCGACCATGACGATCATGCCGCCGCGGGCCTCGTAGAGATCGGCCAGGGCGCCGCCGCAATAGATGAGCCGGTCGCCGTGTTCCACCACCCGGTCGGGATTGGCGGCGATCAGCGGCAGGTTGCGGCTGAGCCAGAGGGTAATGCGATCGTTGTACATGTCCGGCGTGTCGTCGTCGGTGTCGAGGTCGGTGACGACCACGGCCTTCGCCGACTCCGCGGCGCCGATGGTGATGTCGAGACCCTCGAACAGGCTGTCGTTCTCCTTGGGTGGGCCGACATAGTGGACGGTCTTGCCGCGATAGCCCTCGAGGATCACGCGGGTGGCGTCGCCGGAGGTCACCACGTCGTCATAGGCTTCGTGCGAGACGCCGAAGCCATCCATCATCTCGATGATGGGGCCGGAGGGGCGCGGGGCATTGCTGATGAGGACGACACGGCCTCCGCCACGGCGGTAGTTCACCAACGCCTCAACGGCCGTAGGATGGGCAGCGACGCCGTTGTGCACGACGCCCCAGATGTCGCTCAACACCACATCGTAGCGAGGGGCGATCTCGCTCAGTCCATCAAGTGCCTGCATTGTAGATCCAGTCTGTTAGGCTTGCGCCTCGACGCGGCGCCCGGCATCGCGCGGGCGCTCGACCACAAGGTCGGGTCGCACCGGGCCGGGCCGGCCGATGTGGGGGCCCTGCACCAGGCTGATGCCATCTTCGAACAGGCTGAGCAACTGCTGCTCGTCGATCACCCCGGTGCCGCAGAGCTCGATTTCGAAGCGCTTGGCGTAGGGCGCGATGTCGGCGGTGTGGAAATCGGTGAAGGTCTGCGGCTGGCCGAGGAAGCGGGTGGCATCGAAGCGGACCGAGCCGAAGCCGAGGCCCTCGAGCTCGGCGAAGTCGAAGCGCAACGAGGTGGCATCGGTGAGGACGAACCCGGCGCCGGCCTTCCTGAACTCGTAGAGCGCGCGCTTCTCCGACGGGCCGAGCGGCTTCCATTCGGTCTGGCGGATGGCGAAGTTCAGCGACGAGGTGATGGCCTGGTTGGCGACCAGGGTCGCGGTAACCTGCTCCAGCGCCTTCTTGTCGAGGATGGTGGCACGGCTGAGCGGCAGGAAAAGCCGGATCGGCTGGCCGGCGGTCTTGGCGCGGCGGGCAATGGTGACGGCTTCCTCGAGCGCCATTGCCTCGATACGGCGGATCAGGTCCTCGCCGCCGCGGCGTGGCATGAAATCGGGGGCATCGGCGAGGCCCCCGGCGTCCTGCATCAGGCGCGGCACGAGGTCGTAGCCGAGTGGCTTGCGGGCCGGCAGGATGACGATCGGCTCGATGTGGAACACCAGGCGGTTGGCATCGAGCGCTGCGCGAAGTTCGGCCTCGGGGATCAGCGGATCGAGGAAGATGTCGTCATCAGCCGGCGGCGGCTCCTCGACCAAGGCGCCGCGGACCGAACCGCCATCGGCGCGGCGGGCTTCCTCGAACTCGGCGAGCGCCTCGGCGAGCTGGCGGGTGACGGTGCCGAGCACCGAGATATCGGCTTCGATGCCATCAAGGCGGTTGCCGGCATTGGTGTCGGCGATGGCGTTGACGCGCTGGCTCAGCACTTGCCCGGCCTTGGCGTCAGTGGAGAGCAGGCGCGCCAGGTCCTCGACGGCGCGCTCGAGCCGCGCTTCGGAGCGCTGGCGCAGGCGACGTTCCATCAGCACGACGGCGATGGCGCCGAAGGCCATGGCGGTGACGAAGGCTTCGATGGGCGAAAAGGTCAGCCCGAAATACGCTGCGGCCGCTACGCCGAGCGTGGCCAGCGCGATGAAAATGTAGACGAGGCCTTGCACGTACGCTCAGGCTCCCAGGATGGCCAACACAATTCGACGCATCCCGTCATAGCATCGGGCGCGTGGCGCTGAAAGGCGCGGGAGAGAGGCAGGTGTGGCTAACCACGCGCTTTGGCGCGTTTTCGCACCGATCGCCTGGAACGCTTTATTTACCCAGTTCGTCAACACTCCATTCAGCACAGCCACGTGCCCGAGGACTTGTCGCCATGCCCGCTCCCGGCTTCGGCCAGGAAACTGCCGCCCGCATTCTGCTCGTCGATCGCGACGCGGCGGGTTGCAGCGCATTGATCGAAACGCTGAATGGCTGCCTCGTGGTGGCGCCGGCTATTGCCGAAGCCCGCAACGGACGGCAGGCGGCGGATCGGCTGCGCGCTGAACGCTACGATGTGCTGCTGGTCGACCTGATGAGCCTCGACGACCTGTCGGCGGAAGCCGAGGAGGCGGTGACGCGCCTGGTGCGGCTGTCGCAGGGCGCACTGGTGATCGCGCTGTCGGACGGGGCTTCGGTGAGCGCGACGCTGTCGGCGCTCAGGGCTGGCGCCCATGATCATATTGCGCGGCCGCTCGGCGGGCGCGCCTTTGCAGCGCGGGTGGGCGAGCTGGCGCAGCGGCACGGCAAGACGCACGCGCTGTCGCTCGATCCGCGCGGCGCCGAGCGGACGGGACGCTATGGCGGGTTCGTCGGCGCCTCGACGCAGATGCAGGTGGTGTACGAGCAGATCGAGCGGGTGGCCGACTCAGCCGCTCCGGTGTTCATCACGGGCGAGAGCGGCACCGGCAAGGACCTTTGCGCCGAAGCGCTGCATGAACGCAGCAGCCGTGCACACCGGCGTTTCGTTGCAGTCGATTGCGCGGCTATCCCGCAGGACATGATGGAAGCCGAGCTGTTCGGCGTAGTCGGCGGCGCCATGGCCGGCGCGGACGAGCACAAGGGTGCGGCGGAGCTCGCCGATGGCGGGACGCTGTTCCTCGACGAGATCGGCGAGATCGACCTCAGTCTCCAGGGCAAGCTGATGCGGTTCCTGCAGACCGGCACGATCAGCCGGCTGGGCGAAAGCGGCGTGCGCCGGCTGGACGTAAGGCTGATCTGTGCCACGCATCGCAACCCGATGCAGCTGATCGCCGAGCGCAAGTTCCGCGAGGACCTGTTCTACCGGCTGCACGTTCTGCCGATCCACCTGCCGCCATTGCGACAGCGCGCATCGGATGTCGCCGTGCTGGCGCGACACTTCCTCGACCGCTTCGCGGCCGAGGAGCGCAAGAGCTTCGCCGGCTTCACGACGGAGGCGGCGGCGCAGTTGATGGCCCAGGAGTGGCCGGGCAACGTACGGCAGCTCGAAACGCTGATCCACCGGCTGGTCGTGATGTTCGACGGCGGCGAGATCGACGCCGAGATGCTCGCGCAGGCCGACCTCGACGGGCCGGTAGCCACCCCTCAGCAGCAGCCAGCGCTGTTGCCGCGCCGGCAGACCGTGCTGCCGATGTGGCAACAGGAGCAGCGGATCATCGAGGAAGCGATCGAAAATTTCGGCGGCAACATCGCGCTGGCCGCCCAGGCGCTCGAACTCAGCCCCTCGACGATCTACCGCAAGCGACAAGCGTGGGCGGAACTGGAAGGCAAGAAGGGCGCGGCTTAGCCCGCTTCAAGCCTTCGTCAGCTTGTCCCGGAACTTCTTGGCGGTCGCGAAGGCCTTGTGCTCTTCGCCGAGCGCGGTGCCGGTCTTTGCCACCTTGCCGTCGGCGCCGATCAGTTCCCACGTCCATTTGGTATTGGGGCCGACGCCACCGGTGCGGCGGAGCTTGATTTCGAGTTCTGCGCTTACCGCCATGTGAACACCTTTGTGACAGAGTAGTTGAAGACCACGCTCATCAGCACGCCGAGCAGGCCCGCGAGGTAGAACGAGCCGTCATAGGCATAGATCCAGCTGGCGACGGAGACGTTGGCCAGGGCGCCGATGGAACAGACGGCGTAGAAGGTCAGCATGCCGGTGAGATAGCGCCAGCCGCGCAGCTTCTTGCTGGCGTAGGTCAGCTCGTTGTTGAGCACGAAGTTGAAGGTCATGGCGAGGATGGTCGCGGCTGTCTGCGCCCAGACGAAATTGAAACCCAGCCGCTCGTGTGTCAGCCACAGCGTCCCCATGTGGACGATGACGCCGAAGCCGCCGACGAGACCGAACAGCAGGAAGCTGGTGGGCAACAGGCCGCGGGTGAGCTTCGAAACGATCAGGCCCAGGAACTGGACGACGATGATCGGGCTCATCTTGCTCTCGCCGGCATGGCGCGGGCGGAAGGTATAGGGCACCTCGCCTATCCTGAGCTGCTTGCCATGGAGAGCGTGGAACCGGCCCGCCGAGACGATGATATCGAGCAGAATCTTGAATCCGTCATCGCTGAGCGCAGGGGCCACCTCGTCGAACACCTCGCGGCGCATCAGGAAGAAGCCGCTCATCGGGTCGCTGAGCGTTTCGCCGGTCAACACGTTCGAGAGCTTGGTGGCGAAGCGGCTGCCGGCCTCGCGAGTCTTGGAAAGTCCCTCACCGACGCTGCCCTGGCCGTCATACCGGGTTCCGACGACGATGTGGTCGCCGGCAATGGCCTTCTCCAGCATCTGCGGCAGGATGCGCTCGTCGTGCTGGAGGTCGGCGTCGATGACGGCGAAATACGGCGCAGCACTTGCGAGGATGCCCTCGATGACGGCCGAACTCAGGCCGCGCCGGCCGAGGCGATGGATGCCGCGCACGTTAGGGTGCCGCCGCGCCATGTCTCGTACCAGGTCATGGGTGCCGTCGGGCGAGTTGTCGTCGACGACGATGAACTCGAACGGTATGGAGCCGAGCGCCGCAGTGACCTTCTCGTACAGCAGCGCAATGTTCTCGCGCTCGTTGTAGCTGGGCACGATGACGGCCAGTTGTGGGGCGACCCAGGCTTCCGGGGATTTGCGGGTATGGCTATCGAATTGGACGACGGTCACGTCTGCTCCGGGGTAATTTCAGCCTCAGGTACCGCCAAGCCGGGCGCTTTGCAACTTACCATCGGTCGGGTTTACGGTTTCTGTCCGCACCCAAACGCATCGGCAAGCCTCCTGTTTCATGCGCTTGTCGCATAGTCGCCACATCGCCAGCGTATGGCTGCGCTCGTCCTTGACTCGTTTCGGGGCCCCTCCTATATCCCCAGCCAGCCGTTAGCACTCCTCGATCACGAGTGCTAACAGGTGCGAAATCATTTAGAGGCTGATAGGAGCAAAAATGGCTTTCCGTCCCCTGCACGACCGCGTGGTCGTCCGGCGCGTCGACAGCGAAGAGAAATCGGCTGGCGGCATCATCATCCCCGATACCGCCAAGGAAAAGCCCTCCGAGGGTATCGTCGAGGCCGTCGGCCCCGGCGCCCGTGACGAGAGCGGCAAGGTCGTGGCGCTGGACGTCAAGGCCGGCGACCGAATCCTGTTCGGCAAGTGGAGCGGCACCGAGGTGAAGCTCGACGGCAAGGACCTTCTGATCATGAAGGAATCCGACATCATGGGCGTGATCTCGTAACCAGGCGCTTCGCCGGTTTCGACCACTCCCTTTTCAACTCGTAAGGAGCGCCTCCAATGGCTGCGAAAGACGTAAAGTTCTCCACCGATGCCCGCGACAAGATGGTCCGCGGCGTCAACATCCTCGCCAATGCAGTGAAGGTCACGCTCGGTCCGAAGGGCCGTAACGTCGTGATCGACAAGTCGTTCGGTGCCCCGCGCATCACCAAGGACGGCGTCACCGTCGCCAAGGAAATCGAGCTCGAGGACAAGTTCGAGAACATGGGCGCCCAGATGGTGCGCGCTGTTGCCTCGAAGACCAACGACATTGCCGGTGACGGCACCACCACCGCGACCGTGCTGGCCCAGGCCATCGTCAACGAGGGCGTCAAGCTCGTCGCTGCCGGCATGAACCCGATGGACCTGAAGCGCGGCATCGATCTGGCCGTGCTGGAAGTCGTCGACAACCTCGGCAAGGCCAAGAAGACCATTTCTTCGAACGCCGAAGTCGCGCAGGTCGGCACCATTTCCGCCAACGGCGAAACCGCCATCGGCGAGATGATTGCCAATGCGATGCAGAAGGTCGGCAACGAGGGTGTCATCACCGTCGAGGAAGCCAAGACCGCCGAGACTGAACTCGACGTCGTCGAGGGCATGCAGTTCGACCGCGGGTACCTCTCGCCGTACTTCGTCACCAATGCCGAGAAGATGGTTGCGGTGCTCGAGGATCCGGTGATCCTGCTGCACGAGAAGAAGCTCTCGAACCTGCAGGCCATGCTGCCGATCCTCGAAGCCGTGGTGCAGTCGCAGCGTCCGCTGCTGATCGTTGCCGAGGACATCGAGGGCGAGGCCCTGGCCACGCTCGTCGTCAACCGCCTCCGCGGCGGCCTCAAGGTCGCTGCCGTCAAGGCTCCTGGGTTCGGCGATCGCCGCAAGGCCATGCTCGAAGACATCGCCGTCCTCACCGGCGGCCAGGTGATCTCGGAAGATCTCGGCATCAAGCTCGAGAACGTCACTCTCGACATGCTCGGCACTGCCAAGCGCGTGGAAATCTCCAAGGAGAACACCACGATCGTCGACGGCTCCGGTCAGAAGTCCGACATCGAAGGCCGCGTGGCCCAGATCAAGGCGCAGATCGAAGAGACCACTTCGGACTACGACAAGGAAAAGCTGCAGGAACGTCTGGCCAAGCTCGCCGGCGGTGTTGCGGTGATCAAGGTCGGCGGTTCGACCGAAATCGAGGTCAAGGAGCGCAAGGACCGCGTCGACGACGCGCTGAACGCGACCCGCGCCGCGGTTGAAGAAGGCATCGTGCCGGGCGGCGGCGTCGCGCTGCTGCGCGCTTCGAACGCCATCACTGCCAAGGGTGCGAATTCCGACCAGCAGGCCGGTATTGCTCTCGTCCGTCGCGCTCTCCAGGAGCCGGTCCGTCAGATCGCCAACAATGCTGGCGATGAAGGCTCGGTCGTGGTCGGCAAGATCCTCGAAAGCACCAACCCGAACTTTGGCTACAACGCCCAGACCGGCGAATATGGCGACATGGTTGCCATGGGCGTGGTCGACCCGGTGAAGGTGGTTCGCACCGCCCTGCAGGACGCGGCTTCGGTTGCTTCGCTCCTCATCACCACCGAGGCAATGATCGCCGAAGTGCCGAAGGACGCGGCCCCGGCGATGCCGGGCGGCGGCGGCATGGGCGGCATGGGTGGCATGGACTTCTAAGTCCACGCAACGACATCCGACCTTTTCCCAAAGGTCACGAACGGGAGGGCGGTCCGCATGGGCCGCCCTTTCGTTTTGAGGTTTGCGCAGGGCCGCTGCGCATATCCGCGCGATTGACTCCGCCCCGCGCCCCGCGCCACACGTTGCGCACCCGCCGCCCACCCAGGAGTAACCCATGAGCGTTGTGCCGCCGATGATGGCCGTTCCGCCGATGACGGAGCAGAAGTCCGTGCCCGACCAGCCGCTCGACAAGGATTGGTGGCGTGGGGCGGTGATCTATCAGATCTATCCGCGCTCGTTTCAGGACCATAACGGCGATGGGGTTGGCGACCTGGTGGGGATCACCGAGCGGCTGGACTATGTTGCCGATCTCGGGGTGGATGCGATCTGGCTTAGCCCGTTCTTCACCTCGCCAATGAAGGACTTTGGCTACGACGTCTCCAACTACCGCGATGTCGATCCGATCTTCGGCACGCTCGGGGATTTCGACCGGCTGCTGGAGAAGGCGCATTCGCGCGGGCTGAAGGTGATCATCGACCAGGTGATCTCGCACACCTCGGACAAGCATCCGTGGTTCGCCGAGAGCCGGCAGAACCGGACCAATCCGCGGCACGACTGGTATGTGTGGGCCGATCCGAACCCGGACGGCACGCCGCCCAACAACTGGCTCTCGATCTTCGGCGGCTCGGCCTGGACCTGGGACAGCCGGCGCATGCAGTACTACATGCACAACTTCCTCACCTCGCAGCCGGACCTCAACTTCCACAACGCGGACGTGCAGGACGCGGTGCTCGGCGACATGCGGTTCTGGCTGGAGCGCGGGGTGGATGGGTTCCGGCTCGACACGGTGAACTTCTATTTCGCCTCGCTGGGGCTCGAGTCGAACCCGGTGGTGAAACCGGAGGATTTCAACGCGTCCACCGCACCCGCGGTGAACCCCTACAATTTCCAGGAACACCTCTACGACAAGAGCCGGCCGGAGAACCTCGAGTTCCTCACCCGCATCCGTGCGCTGCTCGACGAGTATCCGGGCCGGACTTCGGTGGGCGAGATCGGGGACAGCCAGCACCAGCTCGAGGTGATGGCGGCGTATACGTCGGGGACCGACAAGCTGCACATGGCCTACACGTTCGACTATCTGGGCGGGGCGTTCGACGCCGGGCATTTCAGGAAGTCGATCGACCTGACCGAGAAGGACGCGCCGGAAGGCTGGATCTGCCTCGCGTTCTCGAACCACGACGTGGTGCGGCATGTGAGCCGGTGGATGAGCCATGGCGACCGCGAGGCCTTCGGCAAGCTGACGGCAACGATGCTGCTGACGATGCGCGGCTCGGTGTGCCTGTACCAGGGCGAGGAACTGGGGCTGACCGAGGCGGAGTTGTCGTTCGAGGACCTGGTGGACCCCTACGGCATCGAGTTCTGGCCGCAGTTCAAGGGCCGCGACGGATGCCGCACGCCGATGGTGTGGCAATCGTCGGCACATCTGGGTGGCTTCTCGACCGCGCCGCGGGCGTGGCTGCCGGTGCCGGGCGATCACCTGCTGAAGGCGCCGGACCTGCAGGAAAAGCAGAACGACTCGCTGCTGCACCACTACCGGGCGACGCTGAAACTCCGGAAGGAGCACAAGGCGCTGGTGAAGGGGACGATCAAGACGCTCGACGCGCCGGAGGGGGTGCTGATGTTCACCCGCACGGCAGATGGCGAGACGTTACTTTGCGCCTTCAACATGACTGGCGGCCCGATCGTCGTCGGCCTGCCCGACGGGCTCGGGGTCAGGGGGATCGACGCTCCCGGCTCCGTCCCCGCTCCCGCCGGCGACGGCGGGCTCGATCTGCCGGCTTTCGGTGGATTTGTCGGGGCTGTCATCTAGCGCGGGAGCCGGTGGCTCTTCGACCGGCGGAGGGGGCTCAGGGGCTGCCGGTGGCGGCTCGGGTACTGACGCCGGCGGCAGCGGCCCGGGATACCGGGCGGCGAGCAACGCCTGCGTCGCGGGATGCTCCGCGGCTTCGGTCAGTTCGGCGGGCTTGCCGCCTTCGACGATATGACCGGCCTCCAGCACCAGGATGCGGTCGGCGATGAGGCGCAGCACGTCGAAGTCGCGGCTGCCGCAGAGCACCGTGAGGCCGTAGTCCGAGCGGACACGGTTGAACAGCACCAGGAACTCGGCCTGCTCGACCGGATCGAGACGGGCGGTCGGCTCGTCGAGGACGATCAGGCTCGGGCGGCTGACCAGAGCACGCGCCAGAGCCAGGCGCTGCAGTTCCATGGCGGTGAACTGACCCGGCAGGCGGTCGAGCACATCGGGCGCAACGCCGACAACGCGCACGGCCTCGACCAGCCGATCGGCCTGCTCGTCGATCAGCAATTGCTCTTCGACCCGCAACGGCTCGGTGAGTGACAGGCCCACCGGCAGGTCCGGATTGAAGGCGGCGTGCGGGTCGGGGAACATGAAGCTGATGCGGGCGCGGGCCTCGTGGGCGAGATCGCTGCCGCGATATGGCGCTCGATCGAACCCCAGCTGGCCGGAGCTGGCGCGCCCGAGCCCCGCGACCAACTGCAGCAGCACCGACTTGCCGGCGCCGGCGCCGCCGAGCAGGCCGACGGCCTCGCCACGGCGGACCGACAAGGTAATGTTGTCGAGGGCGGTGCGCGGCGGCTTGCGGTTCCACAGGCGCGAGGCCGGATCGGAAAAGCGCCTGCTGACGCCGTGTAGTTCGAGCAGCGGCTCGCCGATCGGCGGACGCGCCATGGTGCGGGTACGGGGTTTGCCGGCGCCGATCAGCTCGCGCGCTGCGGCGTGCTGGGGATGCTCCTGCAGGGCAGCAGCCGGGGCGCGCTCGATGAGCTTGCCGTCGCTCAGGATTGCGGTTTCGAGCTCCATGGCGAGCGGCAGGCGGAAATCACGGGTGAGGATCAGCACGGCGATGCCGCGATCGCGGTTGGCGGTGAGCAGTGCGGTCAGCAATTCGCGCTGACCGGCAGGAGTGAGCGCCCTGCCCGGCTCGTCGCAGACGAGCAGCCGCGGGCTGTGATCGAGTTGGCGGGTGAGCTCGGCGGCGTCCGCATCGGGGCCGACGAGGGCGGTGTGAGCAGCCGGCAAGCCGGTGCCTTCGACGACTGCGCCCGAGGGAAGCAGGCCAGCGATCGCAAGTGCAAGCAGGGTCTTGCCGCTGCCAGCGCGGCCGACGATGGCAAGTACGGCGCCGTCGTCGAGAGCGAGGTCGATGCCGGCAAGTGGGCGCCGGCCGGCTACGGTGATGGCGAGGCCGGCGAGCTCAAGCAGCAGCGCCATGGCGCGCTCCCCGCAAACCGCTGGCCGCCAGCATCAGCGCCAGCGCCGTGACGACGGCGACCGCGCCCGGCACGATCATCAGCAAGGGACGGACCATCATGAACTGCTGGGCGTCGCGCAGCATCAGCCCGAGGCTGACGCCGGGCGGCAGCACGCCGAGGCCGGCGAAGGACAGGCTGACCTCGATGAGAATGGCTACCGCCAGCAGTTCGAAGCCTAGGGCACCGAGTTGCGGCAGCAGGCGCGGCAGCACGTGGCGCTGTGCCGCCGCCAGTGGGCGCAGGCCGGCGAGGCGCGCCGCGGCGACGAAATCACGCTGCCACAGCGGGGCCAGCACCTCGCGCGTGATGGCCGCCGCGACGACGACCCCCGGTAGGGCGATAGCGAGGAAAATGGTGAGGTTGGCGGGGGCGGCCAGGCCGGCGAACACCATGCCGATCAAGAGGGCGGGCGGCAGCATGGCGATGGCATGGGCGATGAAGGTGGCGGGGCCGCGCAACAGCGCCAGTGCGGCGCCGATGGGCACGCCGACGAGCAGGCTGACGAGGGTGGCGAACCAGGCGAGCAGGAGCGTTGCGAGCGTTGCGGCCATGAGGACGGATGCGCCGTCGCGGCCGGCGGCGTCGGTGCCGATCCAGTGCACCGCATCGGGCTCGGCGAGTGGTGTCAACAAGGCCGAGCCGTGCGGGGTCCAGGCGAGGGAGACCAGCGCGAGGATCGCGATGACTACCGCCAGCGCCCCACCGAGGACGACGCTCAGATTGACGCCGCGGCGCGCAGCGGGTGCAGCTTCGGCGGTCATTGCCGCACCGCCGGACGAAGTGCGGGATCGACGAGCACGCGCAGCAAAGCGAACAGCAGCATGCCGAAGGCGGCGACGAGGATCAGCAGGAACAGCGCGCCACGCAGCAGCGCGAGGTCGTGCTGCTCGGCGGCGCCGAGGATCTGGCGGCCGAGACCCGGCAGGTAGAACACACTCTCGACCAGCGCCGCGCCGATCAGCAGCGCGCCAAAGGTGCGGCCGAGGATTTCCGGGAACTCGGGCAGCGCTCGGGCGAGCCCGATCTGCCAGGTGGCCTGCCGCTCGGGAACGCCACTGGCGCGGAGGCGGAGGATATCGGCGGGCGGCGTATCAGCGAGATCGCGGCGGACACGCAGCGCCAGCTGGCCGGCATAGGGCAGGCCGAGCGCGAGGGCCGGCAGCAGCAGCGAGGCGAGTGCGCCGGAGATGTTGTTGCCCCAGGGCACGAAACCGCTGGCGGGCAGCAGGCGGAGCAGGCCAGCGAAGACCAGCGCCAGCAACATGCCGAGCCAGAATGGCGGCACGAGCGTGAGGACGGCCGACAGCGCGCGCACCAGGCGATCGACGAGCGTACCGCGATAGCGGCCGGCGGCGAGGCCGAGCCCAATGCCGAATGCCCCGGTGACCAGCAGCGCCAGCAGCACCAGCGGCAAAGTCACTGCAAGGCGTTCGCCGAAGCCGTTAGGGCCGGCGCCGGTGTCACCGATGAAGAGGCCGAGGAACCGCGCCCAGACGGGACGATCGACGCCACCCGCGTCCGGCAAGACGTCGAGGAGCAGGAACAGCACGACGGCCGCACCGACAACTGCCCCGACGAAAACCGCGAGCCGCGTGAGGACGAAATCTCTCATGCCCCGGCGCCCCAAGAACCGATCAAATGAAGGAAAGACCCAACCGGCTAATGCTTAGTCAATGAGAGGTTAATTTCCAATGTATCGCGTCAGCGCCGATCGCTGAAGCGGGTGGAAAGAATGACGGGCACCAGACCCACCAAGACGATCGTCAGCGCCGGAAGCGCCGCTTCGGTGAATAGGCTGACATTGGCGCGGGCGTAGACCACAGTCGCCAGTGTTTCGACGCCGAGCGGACGCAGCAACAGCGTCGCCGGCAGTTCCTTGACGATCTCGACGAAGACCAGCGTCGCCGCCGTCAGCAGAGCGGGCGACAGGGTCGGCAGATCGACGCGCAACAACAGTCGCCAGCCGGTGACGCCGAGCACGCGACCGGCATCGAGCATGGTGTCGCCGCGCTTCTTCATCGCTGCATCGATGGTGGAGTGCGACACCGCGAGGAAACGGATGGCGTAGACATAGAGCAGCGCGGCGATGGAGCCGGAGAGGATCAGGCCGGGGCGCCAATCGGCCAGCGCCATGGTCAGGCGGTTGAACCACAGGTCGGCCTGGCCGAGCGGCTGCAGCAGGCCCAGCGCCAGGACGGTGCCCGGGATGGCGTAGCCGAGGGTGGCGATGCGGATGATGCCGTGGGCGGCGCGCGACTTGCCGATACGGGCGGCGGTGAGGCCGATGATGACGGTGATCAGCGCGCCCAGCGCGGCGAGGGTGATGGTGGTGACGCCGGCGTTGACGGTGAGGCCGAAGGCGTCGGGGCCGAGATTGCGCAGTGCGAGCACCAGCAGCTCGCCCACCGGCACGCCGAAGCCGAGCAGCAGCAGGATGGTGCAGAAGCCGATGGCGAGGGCGCGCTCCGTGCCGACCAGCTGTTCGCGCGGCGGGGCAACGCGGCTGTCGCGATGCAGCGCATAGACGCGGTCGCGGCGGGCCCACTGCTCGAGGAGGATCAGGAGGCCGATGATCAGGACGATCATCACCGCCAGTTGTGCGGCGCCGCCGAAGTTCGAGCGGTTGATCCAGGTGGAGTAGATCACCGCGGTGAGGCTGTTGACGCCGAAATACTGCACGGCGCCGAGGTCGTTCACCACCTCCATCATGGCGAGGGTGATGCCGACGACGAGGGCCGGGCGGCTCAGCGGCAGGGTGACGGAGAAGAAGGCGCGAAAGCCCCCTGCTCCCAGGGTGCGCGCGGCGGCGGAGATGGACCCCGACTGCATGACGAAGAAGGCGCGGCAGGAGGCATAGACATAAGGGTAGAGCACCATCGAGAGGACGAAAGCGGCGCCCGTGGGGCTCTTGATCTGGGGGAACCAGTAATCCTTGATGGTTTCGCCGCCGATGACGGCGCGCAGCGCCTGTTGGATCGGGCCGGTGAAATCGAGGAACTCGACGTAGGAATAAGCCGCCAGATAGGTCGGGATGGCCAGCGGCAGCACCAGCGCCCACTCGAAGATGCGGCGGCCGGGGAAATCGAAATGCGTCACCAGCCAGGCCGAGACGAGGCCGAGGACGCCGGTAATGGCGCCGACCCAGGCCATCAGCGTCGCGGTTTCGCGCAAGGCCGTCGGCAGCATGGCGGCTGCGAGGCCGCCCGCGCCGGTGGTGTCGAGCGCGGCGATGGCCAGCCAGAGGATCGGCAGGCCCATCAGGGCCAGCAGCACAATGGCCGAAACCGGCGGGAGCTTGCCCTCGCCGGTTCCGGATCTCATCGGTGCTGCAGTCGTTCGGCTGATGCTCAGCCTCCGCCTCTGGTTAGTTCTGCGCACCTTCGTTGAATTTCAGCTCATCGACCAGCGCCGCCGCTTCGTCGCGGAAATCGGCAGTGGCGGTGAGAGAGACCTTCGAGGGGTTGAGCGTGCCCCAGCTCTGGGTCAGTTCAGCCGGCTTGACGCTCGTTACCGCCGGATACTCGTAGTTGGCATCGGCGTAAAGCTGCTGCGCCTCGTCGGAGAGCAGGAATTCGATCAGCTTGTTGGCGTTGTCGGCGTTCGGCGCGTATTTGGCGATAAAGGCGCCGGCGGCGTTCACCTGGGTGCCGTCGGTCTCGGCGTCCGGATAGACGATGCGGGCGGAGGCGGCCCAGTCCTTCTGCTCGGGCTCGGCGTCGTTGGTGAGCATCAGGCCCATGTAGTAGGTGTTGGCGATGGCGAGATCGCACGAACCCTCGAGGATGGCCTTGACCTGAGCGCGGTCGTTGCCGGCCGGCGGAGCCGACATGTTGTCGCGCACGGCGGTCAGCCAAATTCGGGTCTTGTCCTCGCCCCAGGCGGCGATGCGGCTGGCGACGAGGCCGATATTGTAGGCGTGGTCGCCCGGACGGGTGCACAGGCGCCCCTTCCACTCGGGCTTGGCGATGTCCTCATAGGTCAGCGCGGTGGCATCGACGCGATCCTTGCTGACGTAGAAGACACGGGCGCGCAGCGACAGCGCGGCCCAGTGGCCGTCGGCGTCGCGGAACTCCGGCGACAGGCGTTCGGTCAGCGCCGGGGTGGTGATCGGTTGGGTCAGGCCCTGCGTCTTGGCGCCGACGAGGTTGCCGATATCAACGGTGAGCACGACGTCGACCGGCGACAGTTCGCCTTCGGCGGCGACGCGCTCGAGCAGGCCGTCACCGGCGTAGAGCACGGTGGCCTTGACGCCGGTGGCGGCGGAGAATTTGTCGAGCAGCGGCTGGATCAGCCCAGGCTCGCGGTAGCTGTAGATATTGACTTCGCCGCTCTGGGCAAAGCTTGGCGCGGCGGTGCCGGCAATCATCGCGGCGCCAAGCAGCGCAGCCGACAGTCGCATCGTCATGGTCATCAGAATCTCCTGTGATCGGCGCCCGTGAGGCGCCGGTGACAGGGGCAAACACGAATTCTGACACGTAAAGTCAACAATCCGGCGCGGCGGATTGTTGCCGGTTTGTGACCGTCTTTTAGAACGGTTCCAGGGCGGCGCTGGAGTCGCCAGCAGAGCCGCCGGTTTCGGGGTTGCCGGCGGCGTGGGTCGCTGCGGCAACGTGTCCGCGCTAGTTCTGCGGGCCTTCGTCGAAGCGGAGTTCGTCGACGAGGGCGCTGGCTTCCTTGCGGTGGGCGGCGATCTCGGTGAGCGGAGTTCTATCCGCCTTGAGTTCGCCCCAGCTGGCGACGAGATCGGACGGGGCGACGCCGGCGACCACGGGGAATTCGTAGTTGCCGCTGGCATATAGGTGCTGGGCTTCGTCCGACAGCAGGAATTCGACCAGCTTCTGGGCGTTGGCCTGGTTGGGCGCGTATTTGGCGATCACCGCGCCCGAGACGTTCACCTGCGTGCCGTCGCCATCGGGATCGGGGTAGATGATGCGGGCGGCGGCGGCCCAGGTCTTCTGCTCGGGCTCGGCGTCGTTGTTGAGCATCAGGCCCATGTAATAGGTGTTGCCGATGGCGAGGTCGCAGCTGCCATCGAGGATCTTTTTCACCTGATCGCGGTCGGCGCCGGAGACCGGGCCATTGAGGTTGTCGCGCACCTTGGTGAGCCAGCCGCGGGTCTTGTCGACGCCCCAGTGCGAGATGCGGGTGGCGATCAGCCCGATATTGTAGACGTGCTGGCCGGAGCGGGTGCAGAGGCGCCCTTTCCACTCGGGCTTGGCGATATCCTCGTAGGTCAGCGCCGTCTCGGGGACGCGATCCTTGCTGGCATAGAAGACGCGGGCGCGGAGCGACAGGGCGATCCACTGGCCGTCCGGGTCCTGGTAGGCGGCGGGCACGCGGGCCTGCGCCTCGGCCGGGATGGCCTGGGTGATGCCGAAATCCTTGGCGTTGGCGAGATTGCCGATATCGACGGTCAGCACTACGTCGGCGGGCGACAGCTCGCCCTCGGCCTGGACGCGTTCGAGCAGGCCGTCGCCGGCGAACAGCACGTTGGTCTTGATACCGGTTTCGGCGGTGAACTTGTCGAGCAGCGGCTGGATCAGGCCGGGCTCACGGTAGGAGTAGACATTGACCTCGCCGCTCTGCGCCAGGACGGGCTGCGTGGCACCTACGGCCAGCGTGAGAATGAGTGCGGTGCCGAAACGCGAAATCCAAGTCATCGTCAAATCCCGATCGCGGGAGCTCCCGCTCGGGCGCGTTTTGCTTTTTCTGACCGGGGAAGTCAACAAACCGGATCGTGAACGGCTAACGACGCTCCAGACCGGCAGCCGCGAGGACGTCGTCAGATGCGGGCGACAACAGGAATTTCGACAGCAGCTGCGCAGCGCTTGCGTCCCCTGCCTTGGCGCTGATGCCAATGGCGAAGTCGATGTAGCTTTGGAGTTGCGAGGGAAACCGACCGACAAGCATGACCTCGGGAGCGGCAGCGAGGATCGACGTCACGGGGATAGCCGCAAACTCGGCCTCGCCCCGCGCAACGGCAGTCGCGGTATGCCCGCCCTCTGTGGCCACCAGCTTGGGCTTCACCTCATCCGCCAACCCCAGGCGCTCCAGCAAGGCGGAGAAGTATGCCCCGCTGGTTCCTTCGCTGGCGTAGGCGATTGATCGGGCGTTCTTCAACGCCTGTGCGAATGCGTCCACCGACCCGATATCGAGCGGCTGGCTGCCCGACCTGGCGGCAAGGCCCATGGCTATTCGACCAAATGCGGCCTGGCTTCCCGCTTCGACCTTCCCCAGGTCGGCCAGGTCCTGAACCAGGTTCGGATTGATGATGACGAGATCGAAGGGTTCCCCGGCTTCGATCTGCTTGTTGACCGCCGGATTGAGCTCCCACTTCGCCGCGACCGTCAGTCCGGTGGCAGCTTCGAACTCGGGTATCAGCGCCAGGATGGCGGGGCGGATCGCGATAGCGCCAAGAAGCCGGATCTCCCGCTTCACGCCCCGGCCTCGCGAACCAGATCCGCCGGGATCAGCAGCGAGAACATGGTGCCGACGCCGACCGCCGGATCGACGGAGAGCGACAGGGCGTTGACCGCCAGCAGCGAGCGGGTGAGCGCCAGGCCGACGCTGGAACGGACCGGCTGGAGGGTTTCGCCATCCTTGCCGATGCCGTCGCGGAACACCACGAAGCGCTCTCCGAGGTCGCGGCGGGCCTCGCCGCCATCGCGAACGTTGACGATCACCGCGCCATCGTCCTCGCGCTGCGCCGACAGGATGACCGAGCCGCCAATGGGGGTCTGGTCGATGGCGCTGGCCAAGAGGTTGAGGATGGCCTGGGTGAGCGAGGCAGTGTCGGCGGAGATGCGCGGCAGGCTTTCGGAGACGGCGCTCCGCACCAGGACACGCGCCTCGCCGGCCTGGCCGCGGACGCGCATCAGGCAGCTTTCGAGCAGCGCTGCGAGATCGATATCGGTGGCGGTCGCCGGATAGCGGCCTTCGCGCAGCCGGGCATAGTCATCGAGCTCGTCGAAGAGGGTGGCGATCTCCTGCCCGGCGGTCTTGATGTCCTGCGCGTATTCCAGATAGCGCTGGTTCTCGATCGAGCCGAACGCGGCCGAGCGGATCAGGTCGGCAAAGCCGATGACGGTGTTGAGCGGCCGGCGCACGCCACGGCTGATGCGGGTGAGCATCGAGGGTTCGACCTCGTCGGGCACCGGCGGGGTGACGGGGGTCGGCGCGGCCCAGGTCACGGTCTTCCTGAGGAAGGCGTAGTAGCCGGCGACGATCCCCGCCTGGCCTTCGGCGAAGAGCGTGATGCGGGTGTTGGGCACCGAGCCGGTCAGCACGATCGCCGGGCGCGACGTCTCGGCGAAACGGGCCGGACGCTCGAGGAAACGCTTCAACTCGCCGAGTTCGGATGGTTCGACGAAGCTGGCGAGCGGCTTGCCGACGATATCTTCCTCGATGTGGCCGATGACGATGCGGCCGTTGAGCGACACCGAGGTGACCATGCCGGACCGGTCGGCGGCGAGGAAGCCGTCATCGGTGGTTTCGGCGGCGAGTTCGGCGAAGGTGCGGACGGCGGCTTCGTGGCCGATACGGTTCTCGGCGACGCCGGCCGACAGCATCAGCGCCGGGCGGCCATGCCAGGTGATCGACTGCAGCCGCGCGTTGACGGTGGCCAGTGAGCCGTCGCGGCGTACCAGCTGCGTCACCGGGCCCGACACGGCGCTGTCCTCTGATGGGAAGATGGCGGTGAGGCCGGCGGCCCGCAGGCTCTCGATCGACTCGTAACCCGTGAGATCGGTGAGCGCACGGTTGGCGAACAGCACCTGCTGATCGCGGAACACCAGGATGCCGAGCGGCAGCCGGTTGAGGATGAAGGTCTCGCCGGTGAGATTGATCAGCGCGCCATCGTTGGCGGCCGTCGGCGGCGCCGTCTCCTCGGGCTGCGCCGGCGACTGGGCGCTGACGCGATCGGTGAGGATGCGGCTCAGCTCATCGAAATTGTAGCGCGAGACGCGCTCGACGGTTTCGGCGTCCGGGATCGGCGTGTCCTCGACCGGCTCTTCCTCGGCCGGGAGGTCAGGCGTCAACGCGGCAAAGCCACGGCCGATGACGCGCCAGACGGTGGCCTCGACCGGCTCCGGCTCGTCTTCATCGTCGTCGGCAAAATCGATCAGCGCGCCGATGACATCGGGCTCGGGGGCTTCGACAGGCTTGGATGCCTCGGCAACGGGCTCTGGCTCGACCGCTTCGGCGACAACCTCAATAGGCTCCGCGACGGGCTCCGCGGGCGCGGCAACCGGTTCGGGCTCGACAGGCTCGGGTTCCACGATCGGCTCGGGAACCAGTGGCGCTTCGACCGGCTCCGGCGGCGGACCCTCGAAGTGATCGTCGGCAGGGTTGAGGGCGGTATAGAGGCCGCTGTCGTCCGCCAGGCGGTCGAAAAGCGAGGCGAGCGTGCCCGGTGCTTCGGGGGCCGCGGGAATCGGCTCGACCCAATTGTCCTCCTCGGCGACTACCGGCTCGTCGTCGGCATGTTCGGCCGGCGGCAGGCCCAGGGGCAGCAGCGGCTCGGATTCGGGCTCTATGGTGGGTGGCGCGGCAGGCGCGTCCTCGCGGTCGATAACGCCCTCCTCCGCCCGGACGTCGGCGATGGCTCGGGCAGGCGCCGCATCAGGGGAGCGCTCGAACAGCAGCAGCATGGCGTCATGCGGGCTGGCCTTGAAGCGCGTCAGCTGCAGCGCTTCGCCGGCCAGTTCGACATCGGCGCTCTCGGCCTCGTGCGGCAGGCCCTCGCTCTCGATGATCGGGCCGAAATGCTCCAGCGCGTGGCGGCTGCCGCCGGTGATCTGGCTGTCCTCGCTGATCAGCAGGAACTCGGCGCCAGGAGGCAACAGGCGCGCGGTCAGCACGTCGACCTGCATCGAGTCGTTCGCCTCGAGCAGTTCGGGTTCGATCGGATCGACGCCAACGATGAGGAGGCCCGTGTCGCCGCTCTCCAGTTCGAGCGGGGTGCAGGTGCAGGTGGTGGAGATCGGGCGCTCGCCGGCGAGGAACTGGATGCGGCTGAGGCTGGCGCGGCCCATCGAGCCGAGGCGGATAAGCCGGGCGATCTGGCCCTTGATCGGCACGGCTTCGGGCGCGAGTTTCAGCCCGTGCTTCTTGATCTTGCCGTGGAAGTAGCGTGCCGCGTCGTTGCGCCAGAGCAGGGTTTCGCCGTCCTGCGACCACAGCCAGGCGGGGCGCGCATCAGCCCAGTGCAGCAGCACCAGCCGGGCCGTCGGCGATTTGATCCACTCAGCGCGCACGCATTACTCTTTTCCTGCCTCGTGCCAATTCGACACAAAGCGAACTCGGAATTTAATCTTCTCTAAATATCCCGGGGCTTTGACGGGGTCTATATCGCCCGGACATAAGGGGCTGGCATTCGGTCCCGATGGTTAAGCCGGGCTCCGTCAACAGGCAGTGAAAACAGGGCCAAATCGGCGCTTGCCAGCGGCAAGAAGTGAAACTATGGTCCGCCGCGCTTGCCGGGCCGCCTTAGCTCAGTTGGTTAGAGCGCTAGATTGTGGATCTAGAGGTCCCCCGTTCGATCCGGGGAGGCGGTACCACTCCCGCACTGGCTCCGGCACCAAGCAAAAATCCCCCACCGAACTGACCGAACGCTGACCCATCCGGGTCTGGCGTGGCTCTGACATGGAGCGTGGCGATGGCCCGCGAATTCATCCTGACCGGTGCCCCTGGCGCCGGAAAAACCGTTATTCTACGGGCACTTGAGGCCGATGGGATCGATGTGGTCGAAGAGGCCGCAACCGATGTGATCGCGTTGGAACACGGTCGCGGCGAGGGCGAGGCCTGGAAGGGACCGGCGTTCATCGAGCAGATCGCGCGGCTGCAGCTGCAACGGGCGGCGAGGCCAGCGGTTGGGGCGGTGCGGGTATCGGACCGGTCGCTGATCTGCACGCTGGCGCTGGCGGAATACCTGGGTCATCCGGTGCCGGAAATGCTCGTCGAATCAATAGGCTCGATGGTCGCTGCGGGGCAGTTCGAGCGGCGGGTGCTGTTCGTGGAGCTGCTCGGGTTCATCACCAGGACGGAGGCGCGGCGGATCAGTTTGGAGGATTCGCGGCGGTTCGAGCGGTTCCATATCGCGGCGTACGAGCGGTTCGGGTTCGAGCTGGTGCGGGTGCCGCCGGGGCCGATCGAGGAGCGAATGGCCCTCGTGCGGTCACAGATCGGCCTCGGGATTGCCCCGGCGATGAACCGGTTCTGAACGGCGCGTTGGAGGCAGGTTCAAGCGCCGGGCGGCAAACAGGGTGCAACACTCCATTCACCATGTCGCCCGGGGCTCCGCATGTCCAACACGCTCAAGTTCTTCGCTACCGCCATCGTGGCTGCCGCGCTGTCGATCGCGCCGGCCTTCGCTGCGCAGTCGCCGGCGGGCACCTGGCAGACGGTTACCGGCGAGTCGCGCTTCGAGGTGACGTTGTGCGGCGACGGCACCGAGGTGTGCGCGAGGCTCGTGTGGCTGCGCGACGATGCGCGCACCGCCGAGAACCTCAGCTATCTCAACTCGTATGTATTGAAGGGCGCCAAGCGGGCGCTCGAGAACAAGTGGCGCGGCAGCGCTGAGTATATGGGCGAAGTGGTGAAGGGTACGCTGACGCTGGTCGACGGCAACACCATTACCATCAACGGCTGCAAGGGCGCCTTGTGCCAGAAGTTCGAACTGACGCGGATTTGACCGCAAAATGACCCGGAACCGCCGCAACCTGCCCTACTATCCGGACGTTACTGAAGTGCCACGCGTCGACGGAGTATTCGAAATGGAACGCCGCCACCTTAGACTGACCTCACCGGCTGCCAGCCGCAGGGCCAAGCTCTGGTTGGCCGCCTCGAACGACGTGCGCCTGCGCCCCACCAACCCGATCGCCCCGATCACCGCGCCGGAACTGCCGATGGTCGTCAGCTTCGAAGGCCTGACCGAGGCCGAGCAGCGCGCCGCGCTCGCCGCCTTCCCAGGCGGCAAGCGGTTCGTGCTGCAGGGCTGAACGCTACTGCGACAGGCGAAGGTCGGAGATATTCTCGCCGATCTTCCGGAAGGCTTCATTCAGTTCATCGCCCCCGTCCGCGCTGTAGGCCTTGGAGGGATCGCTGGCGCAAGCGGTGAGCATGTCCACCTCATCACCCGTCTCGGGGAGGTTGAAGCCGACGGTGTAAACCACGACGTTCTCCTCCTTCATGTTGTGGCAGAGGTCCTCCGCCTGCCCCATGGGCCCCGCCATGATGCCGGTGGTCCCGTTCGGTGCACTGCAACCGGAGTAGCTGGGGTTCACACCCTTGCAATACTCAGTATTGTAGATGCCGTCGGTCATGATGATGACGATCTTGAGCGTGTTGGGCTCATCGTAAGAGGCAGGCCTCGACTCGAAATCTCCACCCACCGTTGCCGCCGGATCATCGAACAGTTCGGCGAAATTTGGGGAAACCAGGTACCAGGCCCAGGCGCTGCCGATCTGTCCCGCAGTCGCGCCACTCGGCAGGAGCGCATTGGCCACAGTGTAGGCCGTGAGCTTGCTCTTGTCGGAGGTCAGCGGCTGCATTTTGGCGGCGCTGCCACAGGTACCCGTATCGGTGTAGTGGATCGCGAGCGCCGTCGTGCTCGGCGCCGTATCAATGAAGCTGTTCGTGCTGCGCTCGGTGACACAACTGGCCGTGGGCACATAGGTTCGGCTTGAGCCCAGCCGGTAGTACGAGCAGCCATACTTCATGCAGAAGGACGCGCCGCCCGACGTATAGGCGCTGAACGTGGTGCCGCCCCAAACCCCGAGTGGCGAGCTGTTGATGATGAACATGTCGTTCGTCAGCTTCGTCACCTGGAAAATTCGCGAATTTGTCGACTTGTTGAAATTCAACTGCGTCATTCCACCGACACCAGTGAATACGACATAGTCATTCGTCGCGTGCCCGTGGGCTGCCGACGTTACCGCGATGTCGCACGTGGCGTTGTGGCACCGTTGTACGGTGCCGCCGCTGGTGTAGTTCGAGTATGAACCACCACTGGTGTTTACGTTTCCTCCAGACACATTCTGCAAGGAGAACTTCTTTGTCTGCCCGGTGACCGGGACGACTTTGTATATTTTGCCGTTGACCTGCGTCATGCCGACGACGCCGGAAATGTAGACGTAGTCACCGCTCGAGAAGCCATGGTCGACGGAGGTCGTGACGACGCCCGGATTGGCCCTGGTGATGCCAGTAATCGACTTCGACGCGCCATTTTTCCAGTCCGCTGCCGTGACGGCGGTTGAGCCGATGATGCTGCCCCGCGCCTCAACCGCATAGGCGGTGCCGACGCTGACTGCGGTGGAAAAGGGAACCAGCGCCATCTTGGAGTATGTCGGCGTCTGCACGTCCTTGACCACGAGCGGGATCAGCGTCGCCAGCGCGGTCTGCAACTGAGTAATACCGGTCGTGCCCATCGAGCCGGTGGTGTCGAGCGCCACCGCGACTTCGAGATTGATCGAGCCACGCGTCGCCTCGGACTTGATGCTGGTGGTCATGCTGGAAATGCCGACCAACTGGACGAAGGCCATGGGGACGGTAAGCGTACCCCTGAGCTCCAGGGTGCCGGTAGCGGTGGTGGCGTCGGCGACATCGACAGTAGCGGTCAGGCTGCTATCGTTCAGACGTTCGACGACCAGGTCCTGCGCCTGTACACGAAGCTCCTCTTCGGTGTCGTCATGGATCTTCGGGGCAAGTCCGAGAGCCGCGGAATCGAACGCGATCTGCGCCTTGGCGCGGGCCGCTTCCAGCGAGGTGTAATCCACCACGGCGCCTGCCATGGCGACGAGAACAATAGCCATGAGGCCGAAGATGACGGCGAAAACGCCGCGCTCATCGGCGCGGAACCGGTTCAGAAGCTTGAAAATGCCGCGCATGGCGCCGGAAAACCCCCAGAATTCCGGCGTCAGTGTCGCTGAAAATCCTAACTAAAGAACAATCACCTTCGCGCCAATTTTGACTCGGGCGTATAGGTCCTCGACATCATCATTGACCATGCGGATGCAGCCCGAGGACACGTCCTGGCCGATGGTCCAGGGCTCGTTGGTGCCGTGGATGCGGTAGAGCGTCGAGCCGATATAGATGGCGCGGGCGCCGAGCGGGTTGTTGATGCCGCCGGGCATGTAGTCGGGCAGCTCGGGGCGACGCTTCTTCATCTCGGCGGGCGGGGTCCAGCCTGGCCATTCGCGCTTGTTGGAAACGCGGTGCGTGCCGCTCCACTCGAAGCCAGACTTGGCCGTGCCGATCCCGTAGCGCAGCGCCTTGCCGTTGCCGAGCACCAGATAGAGGTGCTTCTCGCCGGTATTGACGATGATAGTGCCGGCTTTCTGGTTGGATTTGTAGGCAACGACCTGGCGGCGGAACTGCGGCGCGAGGCGGACCTTGTTGCTCTTCAGCTGCAGCCCGTGGCGCGGCTTGCCATCGCTCAGCGACATGCCGGGCGGCGGATCGAACATGAAGAAGCCCTGCGCGGCGTGGGCCGCATCGGCGAACAGCGAGAAGGAAACGAGGCAGGCAGCGGCGGCGAGCACCGCCCGGGACGAACGCAGCATGGCACATACTCTTCGTTACGAAATGCAACGCCCGAGGCAGATCGAGCGCGGCGAAGTATTGACGAGAATGCCGAATGGCCAATGAAGCGGGATGGTTAAGGGAGGGTTGGCGGGACGGAGGCGTACGTAGATGCTGCGGTGACTATGAGACCGTGGGCAACCACCCGTTCGCCTTCTCCCCTTGCGGGAGAAGGTGCCCGAAGGGCGGATGAGGGGTATCTCTCCGCGTACTCGCAGCCCGTCGGTGCGCTCCGGTCTCACGACACGTCGTGTCGCGGGACCCCTCATCCGGCGCTACGCGCCACCTTCTCCCGCAAGGGGAGAAGGCGAACCGGTGGCTGTTGCTACCTGTTCGGCCTTAGTGCCTATGCCACCTTCTCGGCCAGCAGGTCATCGAGCTGGTCGTAGCTCAACGCCATGCCGTCGGTCATGCCGGTCGCGAGGACCTGGTCGCGCATGGTTCGCGACTCGAAGCTCATGGTGATGCTGAGGGTGGTGCGGTTGCCGGTTTGCTGGAACGTGGTGGTGACCAGCGCCTCACCCGGCTGGTCGATCATGCTCTCGGTGTGGACGAGGCGCGCAGGCACGACGATCTCGCGGTAGCGACCGGTGAAGCCGAATTCGGAGGCATCGGTGTCGTTGCGCCAGATGTAGCGGTAGGTGCCGCCGACCTTGAGGTCGATCTCGCAGACCGGCATGCTCCAGCCGGGCGAGCCGATCATCCATTTCTGCACCAGTTGGGGCTGCGTGTGGCAGGCGAACACCAGATCGGCCGGAGCATCGAAGCTGCGCGTGACGGTGACGGCGCGGTCGGTCGGGTGGGTGACGTTCACGGGCGTCGACATGATGGGGGCTCCACTTTTCATAACCTGAATGTTCTATAACGTTTCGGTTATGTACGGTCAAGGGTTACCTTGACTTCGTGGCGCGCGCCCTGCCCTACAGCAGTATCCGCCCCGCATCCGGCTCTTCCGGGATCTGCCAGCCGTCGGGCAACAAGCGCCCGAGCGCGGCGGCGGCGTGGGCCAGGCTGAAGGGTTTGGTGAGGACTTCGCTGGCGCCCAGTTCCCGGGCGCGGGCGATGGTCTCGCGGTTGGGATAGGCGGTGATCATCACCACGGGCACCTGCCCGTTGGCGGAAAAGCGCGGATCGCGGATTACCTCGAGCAACGCCGCGCCATTCATTTCCGGCATGTACCAATCCATGAACACGATATCGTAGCGCGTTGCCTGGATAGCGCCCACGGCCGGGGCGGCGCCGGCGAGTTCATCGATAGCGACGAGGCCCAGCTTGCGCAGGGTTGCGGCAACGGCGGAGCGCGCATAGGCATTGTCGTCGACGACGAGCGCCTTGAGATCTTGCGGCAGGATCATTGGCGTGGCCCCCCAGCCGATTCGCCGATGGCCACATCTATTTACCGGGAGTTAACCATGTCAACGCCGACCGAGGTGAGCCGCTGCGGCTGGGCCGGGAGCGACCCGCTCTACCAGCACTATCACGACCGCGAATGGGGGCGGCCGGTGACGGACGATACGCGGCTGTTCGAGAAGCTCTGCCTCGAGGGATTCCAGTCGGGGCTGGCCTGGATCACCATCCTCCGGAAGCGCGAGAACTTCCGCGCGGCATTCCATGGCTTCGACATCGAGAAGGTGGCGGCGATGGGGGAGGCCGACATCGAAAGGCTGCTCGGGGATGCCGGCATCATCCGGCATCGGGGCAAGATTGCCTCGACCATCAACAATGCCAAGCGGACGCTGGAGATCCAGCGCGAGTTCGGCTCGCTCGCAGCCTATGTCTGGCGGTTCGAGCCGGAGCCGGTGAAGGGGCCGATCGTTGCCGGGAGCATTCCGGCGGAGACCGAGGCGTCGAAGGCGATGAGCAAGGATCTGCGGAAGCGCGGGTTCTCGTTCGTGGGGCCGACGACGAGCTATGCGTTCATGCAGGCGATGGGGCTGGTGAACGATCACGTGGATGGGTGCTTCTGCCGGGCCGAGGCGGCGGCAGAGCGGACGGCACTGAAGCGGCCGAAGTAGGGGGCTGCGTCGCTCCAGTCACCAGGGCTGGTGCGAGCCGACGCCCACCCTGCCCTCCCCCTAAGAATGGGGAGGGAGACCCTCACACTGGTGCCGGTGCTCTCGTCTCCCTCCCCCTGTTGAGGGAGAGGGTTAGGGGTGGGGGTCGGCCCGAACCGGCGTTCGCTACCTCATCAGCAGCAGCGCCGTGTTCGAGCTTGCTCAGGTTGAACTTGGGCCTCAGCTCGCCATCATGGTTGGCAGATTCCCGGGGCTTTTGCGCGTTGCGGCGGAGGCCGGGTTTGCGTGGGAAGAACATTGGTATCGTCCGGCGTGGTAGCGCCGGCTCCCTGAAATGATCAATCTGTCTGTTGGGGGTCGGCTCGCGCCGGCCCCCAGTCGTTGCCCGTTACAGCCGGAAGTCGGGCGGCAGCCCGATGTCCTTGCGCAGATAGGGCGGCAGGTCTGCGATGCGGCCGACGCTGCGGGGCTTCAGCAGGCGCCGGAGCATCGCATCGGCACGACGCCGGGCGATGAACAGACGCAGGCGCCCGACGAGGCCGAGTTGCCCGAGGTCAAGCCCGGGCGTGGAGAGGATGCGCGCAGTGGCGCGGTCCCTGACAATGAGAACCATTTGGCTCGTCCGGGCCGAAGCCCGGTCCTCTGGTGAAAGCAGAGGGACGGCCGGAGCGGTTGGCTGCGAACCCCAAGTCCGCAGCCGATCGCTTATCGGTAGTCCCAGTGGCTTTTCGGCTCCATCACCTCGGGCATCAGCCCGAGATCGCGACGGAGATGGCTTGGCACAGGTGGCGAGCCGCGAGACTTGTAGCGTCTCGCCGCGCGGGCCAGCTGGGCGTTGGCAAGCATCGTGACGACAGCAGAAACCACTGCGCCGGCGACGCCGACATGGGTGTGCGCCTGAGCGCGGTTCGTACGTGCCGGGGCACGGGTTTGGAGTTCGAGAGTCATGGCATCATCCGGGCGCAATGCGGCCCGGTCCTCTGGTTGAAGACAATGGTGGTGGCGACGGAATCCGGACGCGCGAAGACGCCGAATGGCGATGCCGGTTACTGGGGTTCAGTCGAGGCTAGAAAGAGCCGGTGGGAAGGACCCCGGGGAGGGGTCGGCGCGAGTTAGGCGCGATAGCAACCAGCTGGGAGAACGCCAGGACCGGAGACGAACATCGAATGAATCATGCGTCGCCTCCTCTTTGGTTGGCGTTGAACGACGCGGTTGGTACGCCGACTCGAAACCAATGCCAACCCCCGATGCGACAGCCTGCCGCACCACGGATGTTCCTGTTGCTGGAAAGACACAGGTGCATTCCTTGAGTCGACGGGGGCTTTCCGTTAGGAACCAGCCTCAGATTCCGGGCTCCGAACAGCAAACACCATGACCGACAAGAAGAAGCTCATCGCGCCGCGGCTGCCGCGCGGCTTCGAGGACCGTTTGCCGGTCGATATTTCCGCCGTCAACGCCATGACGGCGAAGATACGCGCGGTGTACGAGCGCTATGGGTTCGACCCGGTGGAGACGCCGCTGCTCGAATATACCGACACGCTCGGCAAGTTCCTGCCCGACACCGACCGGCCGAACGCCGGCGTGTTCTCGCTGCAGGACGACGACGAGCAGTGGATGAGCCTCCGCTACGATCTGACGGCGCCGCTGGCCCGGCACTTTGCCGAGAATTTCGACAAGCTCGCCAAACCCTATCGCAGCTATCGGGCGGGGTATGTGTTCCGCAACGAGAAGCCGGGGCCGGGGCGATTCCGCCAGTTCATGCAGTTCGACGCCGATACGGTCGGCGCGGCGGGGCCGGAGGCCGATGCCGAGATGTGCATGATGATGGCCGACACGATGGATGCACTGGGCTTAGCCGGCCAGTACGTGGTGAAGGTGAATAATCGGAGGGTGTTCGATGGCCTTCGGGAGCTCTTGGCCATCGATGACGAGCAGCGCTGGCTCGTGGTGATGCGCGCCATCGACAAGCTTGATCGCCTAGGATTGGAGGGCGTCCACGCACTGTTGGGCAAGGGCCGGAAAGATGAGAGCGGCGACTTTACCGAAGGCGCTCAACTCGATCCCTCTCAGATCGACAGAATACTCAACCTGACCGGTTGGAAAGAGCGGGGTTCTGGCGCCTCCGGCGTAGCGAATGGCATAACAATCTGGAACATGCGTGACGGCAACGAAGGCAACGCCACCCTGATGGCAGGGTGCTATGAGCTGGAGGCCATGAGTAGCCTATTCGACGTGGCCGGCTATGCAGACGCGGGAAACGAACGCATCAAGATCGACCCATCGGTCGTCCGTGGTCTTGAGTACTACACCGGCCCCGTGTTCGAGATCGAACTCACCTTCAAGGTGCAGAACGAGAAGGGGCAGGACGTGGTGTTCGGCTCGGTCGGCGGCGGTGGCCGTTACGACGGGCTCGTGTCGCGCTTCCGCTCCGAGCCCGTGCCGGCGACGGGGTTCTCGATCGGTGTCTCTCGCCTCGCGCATGCGCTGAAGCTCACCGGCAATCTCCCGGCCGAGGAGCCGGTCGGGCCGGTGGTGGTGCTGGTGATGGATCGCGAGCAGACGGCGCGCTACCAGGAGATCACCTCGCGGCTGCGCCGGGCGGGGATCCGGGCTGAGATGTTCATGGGCAACACCAAGAATTTCGGCAAGCAGGTCGCCTATGCCGACAAGCGCAACGCGCCCGCGGTGATCATCGAGGGCACGCAGGAGCGCGAGCAGGGCATAGTGCAGATCAAGGACCTGATTGCCGGCAAGGAAGCGGCGAAAGCCATTTCCGACAATGCCGAGTGGAAGGCCGAGCGGCCGGGCCAGTTCGAATGCAAGGACGAGGACATCGTCGCCAAGATTTCGGCGCTGCCCGCTGTCGCCGCTTACCTGGAAGCCAATAAGTGAAGACAGCGTCGGAGAGATACGCAGCGCTGGTGCGGCTGGTCGAGTCGCGCACCGTGACGCGCGCCACCCCGGCGCTGCTGCTGCCGGCGGGGCCATATTTCGACCTCGCGGGCGAGGAGTTCGGCCGTAACCTCTTGCTCACTACCACCAATAACGGCGTCGAGTACTGCCTCAGGCCGGATTTCACCCTGCCGATCGCGCAGCAATATCTCGAGGACGGGCTGCTGGGCGCGCCCTCGGCCTATACCTATCTCGGGCCGATCTTCCGCCAGTACAACTCGACCCCGGTGGAGTTCGAGCAGGCGGGGCTGGAACTTTTGGGCCAGGCCGACGCTGACAATGCGCTCGACCAGGTGCTGACCTTCGCGCGGTGGGCGCTGGCGATCTACGACATCACCGCGCCGAATGTGCGGCTGGGCGGCGTCGGGCTGTTCGAGGCGTTCCTCGAAGCGGCGCAGATCCCCACCGCGTGGCGGAGCCGCATCCGCCACCGCTTCGGCCACCCCGAGGCGCTGGAGCGGCTGATGGACCGGCTGGCCAACCCCGAGCAGCGGGTTGAGGCCCCCGCTCCGGACAGCCGCGACACGGTGATCGAGATCGTGACCGATGCGATGCTGTCGGGCGGACTGAGCCTCATCGGCAGCCGCACACCGGAAGAAATCGCCGACCGCTATCTCGAAAAGCAGGCGCTGGAATCGGCGCCGATCCCGCCCGAAACCGTGGCGCTACTGCAGAACTACCTGTCGGTGGCCGAGAGCACGGAGACCGCGTTCGAGCGGATTTCGGAGATGTGCAAGGAAGCCGGGTTCGATTTCGACGAGCCGCTGTACCAGGTACGCAACCACGCTGCGGCTCTCGCTGCGCTGTCGCCGAACGCCGACGTGATCTTCGACGCGAGCTTCTCGCCGCGGCTCGACTACTACACCGGCATCGTCTTCGAGATGACCGGGGCGGACGGCGAGGTGCTGGCCTCGGGCGGCGAATACGATCGCATGCTGGAGCGGCTGGGCGCCGGGGAGCCGGTGAAGGCATCGGGCTGCGCGCTGTGGGTCGACCGGCTGGAGAGGGAGGCCGAACAATGAGCACTTTGCCCGGCGGCCTGACGCTCGCCATTCCCAGCAAGGGCCGGCTCGAAGAGCTGACCCGCAAGGCGTTCTCGACGGCGCGGATGAACATCGCCCGCCCCGGCGGCGCGCGCTCCTACGTCGGCTCGATCAAGAACCAGCCGCAGGTGACGGTGCGATTCTACCCGGCGGCCGAGATTGCGCGAGAGCTGATCCTCGGCGGCGTCGATATCGGCGTGACCGGTTCGGACCTGATCCACGAGGCCAGCGAGAACGGCGAAGAGAACGTGCTGTTCGTGCGTGGGCTGGGGTTCGGCGAGGCCAATGTGGTGGTGGCGATCCCCGACAGCTGGATCGACGTGCAGCAGATGACCGACCTCGCGGACGTCGCGTCGGACTTCCGCTCGCGCCATGGCCGCTGGCTGCGGGTGGCGACGAAGTACGTGAACCTGACGCGGCGGCATTTTGCCAAATACGGCATTGCCGAATACCGCATCGTCGAAAGCGCCGGCGCGACTGAGTCTGCTCCTGCCGCAGGTTCCGCCGACCTGATCGTCGACATCACCTCGACCGGCTCGACGCTCGCCGCGAACCAGCTGCGGGTGCTGGAAGACGGGCTGATCATGAAGTCCGAGGCGAACCTGATCGTCTCGCGCACCGCCGACTGGACGCCGCTCCGCAAGGCGCAGCTCGAGGCACTGCTGTCGATCATGGGTGGCGTGCCGCCGGGGATCTCCACCCTGCTGTGACCTTCGACCTGACGATCCTCGTCGCGCTCGGCTTCGTCGGGCTGCTTGCCGGTTTTGTCGACGCCATTGCTGGTGGCGGCGGGCTGATCGCGCTGCCAGTGCTGCTGTCTGTGGGTATCCCGCCGGTCACGGCGTTCGGCACCAACAAGCTGCAATCGGTGGTAGGGACGGCAATCGCCGCCTTCACCTACTGGCGCAAGGGGTTCGTGTCGCTGCAACTGCTGGCGCTGGCGATCCCGCTGACGTTCATCGGCTCGTTCCTCGGGGCGCTGGCAGTCAAATCGGTCGACACGACCGTGCTGCAATACGCCGTGCCTGTGGCGCTGATTGCCGTCGCGCTCTATTTCGCCTTTGCTCCAAAGCTCACCGACGAGGATAGCCACGCCCGGCTCAGCGTCGCGGTCTTCGTGCCGCTGATGGGGTTCGCGATCGGCTTCTATGACGGCATCCTCGGGCCCGGCACCGGATCGTTCCTGACGCTCGGCTTCGTGACGCTGTTCGGGCTCGGCGTGACACGGGCGGCGGGGCATACCAAGGTGCTGAACCTCACCTCGAACATCGGGGCGCTGGCGCTGTTCATCCCGTCGGGGAACGTGGTGTGGCCGGTGGCGGCAGTGATGATCATCGGGCAGATCGCCGGCGGCTATCTCGGGGCGCTCACCGGCATCCGCTTCGGCGCGAAACTGATCCGGCCGCTGGTGGTGGTGATCTCGGTCGCGCTGGCGGTGAAGCTGCTGGCGTTCCGCTAACGGCGGAAGCGCAGCACGCGCCGCTCGATCCGGCCCTGCAGTAGCGGCGGGATGAGGCTCAGCGCGTGGGCGAGCTGGCGCGGGACGGCGCGCAGTTCGTTGATCGCCCCCTGCAGACCGCTGCGGCTCGACTGGCGCTTGCCGCGGATATCGGAGGGGACGGCGACCTGCTCCTGCTCGCAGATGGCGGGCTCCAGGATGTACGGCGCGAGGCGGTCGAACAGCTTCGAGCGGCCGGGATTGAACATCATCTGGTCGATCGGATCATCCACGGAGGCGGTGGCGGCGAGCAGCATGCGGGCGCCGGCGACCGAGACGACATAGCCGGCGGTCCCGGCGCACTTGCCGTAGAAGCGGCCGACGCGCCGGCCGTGAGCCGGCAGGGGGTCGCGATCCATGAACATCGGGCGGAGCCGGCCGTAGCGCTCGAGCTTCACCACATCGGCGCCCGGCGGGATCCAGCTGCCGTCAGCGAAGAACTGCCCGCAATCGTCGGAGAGGATCGCGTCGTCCTCGAGCACGACGGCATGGGGCGCCCCGCTCTCGAGGAAGAGCCGCCAGAACTTGCGGTGACTGAGCGTGCAGGCGAGATCGCCCTTTGAGATGCGGCCATGGGGACCGCCGCGGACTTCGATCTCGTCGAAATCCTCGGAGGCCGACTGCGCGTCCACCGCGTCGATATAGTCGAACTCCAGCCCCAGCCGATCGGCCTGTTCCTGCATGAACGCCCTGCGGTCGGGGCGGCGCGCCAGATTGATCACATAGACATGCATTCGACACCGCAGGGTGGTCAGGATTGACGCTGAGCTTCTTGGCCAATGCCGGTCGTGATGGCAAGCGCCGTAGCCGGCGCTTCAGGCTTCGTTGAGGACGCACGGAGAGTTGCGTCGCCGGTGGCGGCTGAAAACGTTAGTATCTCGAATAACTTACATTCGGCAGGTGAAATTATGCGCGCATTTCTGGGCCTGATGGGGATGGTGTTTCTGCTGCTCGTTGCCGCACCGGCACAGGCGGCGAGCTTCGATTGCAGCAAGGCGACGGCGCCCGACGAGAAGGCGGTGTGCCAGGATGGCGTAACCTCGGCGCTCGACAGCGAGATGGCCGGATTGTTCTTTGCCTACGACAGGGTGCCGATGCTGATGGGATCGAGCGGGGCGCGGCACGACGATGCCGAGGCATTCCTCGCCGAGCGCGGCAAATGCGGCGCCGATCTCACCTGCCTGCGCAAGGTCTACACGGCGCGCATCGCGACGCTGAGGGAGAGCATCGAGGTGTCGATGAAGCAGTTCTTCGACCTGCAGAACAACACCCCGCCGGTGACCGTTCCCGTGCCTCCGGGCATCGAGACGATCATTGCCGGCTATGCCGACCAATGCACCAAGCTTGGCGGCTCGCTGGCCGCCGGGGCCAACCGGCCGCTGATGATGAGCACCGACCTCGATGGTGACGGGATTGCCGACTATCTGCTCAACCCGCAGAACCTGCAGTGCAGCACCGCTGCGACGGCGTTCTGCGGCAATGGCGGATGCCAGATCGATATCGCGGTGTCTCGGGATGGGTTCGCCGAGCCGATCGAGGCAATGGGCGGCATGCCGACGCTGGTGCAGTCGGAGGCCGGAACGGTTGCCAAGGTGTGGGTGGACGCCAGCAACTGCCCGAAGGCCGCCGCTGAGGACGCATGCTGGGCGAGTTACGCCTGGGTGGATGGGAAGCACGCGGTGACGTATGCGGCGCAGCCGGCGCCGGCGATGTAGGGGGCGCTTGGTTCGACTATCCAATCGGCGATGACACGAGGAAGAGGACCATCATCCCGATAACCACGGAACCAAACATGAGGCCGAATCCCCAGTAGAGGAGCGTGCGCTCCGTTCTTAAGGCCGCATCCCCGCCCAGCACGCGGCCCAACAGGGCCCACGCTGCCTCCTTCCGTCTCTCAATGGTCCACGCCCCCTGATCGGGCGGTAACATCCCCTGAAACCGCAGGAGGCCCCATCCGGCTAGGGCGAAGCCAACCAAGAAGCACGCGATCACGACCCAGGGGACCCACAAGAAGGCCGGATCGATCTGATACTTCATTGCCAGGTCAGTTCTCTATCTTGAGCCGTCTTGGGCAGTTCGCCAGTAGCAAAGGTAGATCGCAACTCAATTCTCGGGCAAGTCGGCAACCCTTGCTGTGCTCATGATTACGAGGCGCCGACTAATAGCGCCGCGGCTTTGTCCGCCCCCTCCGCCACCCTTCGGGTGGTTCCCCTCCCCCGCCACGCGGGGGAGGATCACTGAGAGTGCGGCGCCTCTAGATCAGCGCGTGTTGTGCAGCATGCCCTGGAAGGCCCGGTAGCTGCCCTTGGGTGTCCGTACCTGGGTCTCGTAGTCGACGTGAACGATGCCGAAACGCGAGGTGTAGCCTTCGGCCCACTCGTAGTTGTCGAGCAATGACCAGGCGAAGAAGCCCCTGACGTCGGCGCCCTGCCCCTGCGCGTTGGCGACGGCGCGCAGGTGATCGTCGTAGAACTTCACCCGGCGCTCGTCGTTCGTCTCGCTCATGCCAGTCTCGGTGACGTAGAGCGGCAGCTTGGTGTAGTCGCGGTTGACGCGCACCAGCAGGTCTTCGAGGCCCTTGGGGTAGATTTCCCAGCCGAGATCGCTGCGCTCGAGATCGCCGGAGCGGCGTTCGGCGCCGAACAGGCCCTTGGGGCCGGCCGCGTAGATGCCGCGCGTGTAGTAGTTGATGCCCAGCCAATCGAGCGGGCGGGAGACGACTTCCATGTCCTTCTCGAAACCCACCGGCAGGTAGGGCGCGAGGCGGCTGGTCAGTTCCTCCGGGTAGCGGCCCTTGAACACGCCATCGAGGTACCAGCGGTTGAAGGTGGCGTCGCCGAGGTTCTGCGCCTCGAGGTCCTCGGGCTTGTCGGAGGCGGCTTCGGCCTTTTCGAGGTTGAGCACGATGCCGAGGTTCTTCACGCCTTCGCCGCGCAGCGCGTCGATCGCGGTGCCGTGGGCGAACAGCACGTGGTGCATGGCACGGGCAGCGGCGCGGAGGTCGCGATAGCCGGGGGCGTGGATGCCGAGCATGTGGCTGAGGAAGGCGACGCACCACGGCTCGTTGATGGTGGCGGTGGCGTGCAGGCGATCGCCGAAGTGGTGGCCGACCAGCGCAGCGTACTCGGCGAACCAGCTGGCGATGTCGCGGTTCATCCAACCGCCCTTGTCCTGCAGGGTGCTGGGGAGGTCCCAGTGGTAGAGCGTGGCGTAGGGCTTGATGCCGCGTTCGAGCATGCCATCGATGAGGCGATCGTAGAAATCGAGGCCCTGCTGGTTCACGGCGCCGATGCCCTCGGGGATCAGGCGCGGCCAGGCGAAGGAGAAGCGGTAGGCGTCGAAGCCGCCGTCTCGGATCAGGTCGAGGTCGCCGGGCCAGCGGTTGTAGTGGTCGCAGGCGATGGCGCCGCTATCGAGGTTCTTCACGTTGCCGGGGGTGGCCGAGAAGGTGTCCCAGATGGAGGTGCCGCGGCCATCTGTCTGGCCGCCCTCGATCTGGTAGGCAGCGGTGGCGGCGCCGAAAGTGAAGTTCGGGCCGAGTTCGTCACGCGAAATCGAAAACAAGAAGTCTCTCCTCAACAGGGCGGCGCTTCAGCGCTCGTTGTGGTCGTCCCGCAGGGCCGATTCTCGACATAGCGGATCAATGTAATCGATTGCATAACAGCGCGGAGGGGATGTGTCACCATGGGGAGGGTGAGCGCCTCTCTCATCGTGGTATCGTCCCGCACCGGCTTCTCAATCAGGGGTGAGCTTGCGGCCAGCGCAGGAAGATCAGCTCGGGGTCGCCGGGATCGAGGTGTTCGACCATACCAGCCTGGGTGAAATCGAGTTGCGGCAGGAGGTTGCGCATCGGGCTGTTGGACTCGTTGGTCGAGGTCCAGAGCTTGAGATCGGGCGGGGTGAGCGCGATGCAGTGCTCGATCAGGGCGCGGCCGATGCCCTGTCGGCGGGCGGTGGGCGAAACCACCAGCATTTCGATGAATGGGGAGCGGAAGAAGCTGCGGGTGAGGACGACGTAGCCGGCGGCGAAACCGTCGCGCCAGGCGATGTAGGTTTCGCCGGCGTGGACCCACTCCGCGATGGCTTCGCGGCGCTCGGTGCCGGCGGGTGCGATGCCGATCACTGCGTCGATCTCAGCTGCGGTGGCGAGCCGGATCGACAGCATGGCTCAAGGCCTGAGCTGCGGGTTGGCGGCGAGGATGTTGCGGACGATACCGCGGAAGGCCTGGCCCTCGGGACCGTCGGGGTCTGTGGCGACGACGGGCTTGCCGGCGTCGGAGCTTTCACGGATCGACATCACCAGCGGGATTTCGCCGAGGAACGGAATATCGAAGGTGTCGGCGGCAGCTCTGGCGCCGCCGTGGCCGAAGATGTCGTAGCGGTTGCCGGTGTCCGGGGCGACGAAGTAGCTCATGTTCTCGATGAGGCCGAGGATCGGCACGCCGGTGCGCAGCAGCATGTCCATCGCCTTCTTGGCATCGATCAGCGCCAGGTCCTGCGGGGTGGAGACGATGACCGCGCCGAGCAGCGGCACCTGCTGCACCAGCGAAATCTGGATGTCGCCGGTGCCGGGCGGCAGGTCGACGACGAGTACATCGAGGCCGCCCCAATCGCTCTCGCGTAGCAGCTGGCGCAGCGCGGAGGTGGCCATCGGGCCGCGCCACACCACCGCCTGGTTGGCGGTGAGCATCGAGCCGATCGACATGGCGCGGAGGCCATAGGCTTCGTGCGGGGCGAAGATGCCGTCGTCGCGGACCGCGGGCTTGCCTTCGAGGCCGAGGAGTTTTGGAATCGAGGGGCCGTAGAGATCGGCATCGAGGATGCCGGTGCGGAGCCCCTCGGCGGCAAAGCCGAGCGCCAGGTTGACCGCTACGGTGGACTTGCCGACGCCGCCCTTGCCCGAGCCGACGGCGACGATGTGGCGGACGCCGGGCACGGCTTCGCGCGGCGGCGGACCGGGGCGGCCCTGTGCCTTGGCCTGGCCGGTGGCGGCCTGGGCGCGGTCAGAGGTCAAGGACACCATGACCTTGCGTCCCTCGGCGACCTTCTCGGCGGCATGCTGAGCCGCCTCGCGGGCGGGACCGAAGGCGGCCTCCATGCCCGGGGCGACGGAGATGGCGAAGGCCACGGCGCCGGTGGTGACGATGATCTCGCTCAGCCCGCCATAGCCCGCGAGTTCGCCGCCGCCGGGGATTTCCACGGAGGCAAGGGCGTTGCGGACGGCGGTCGCGATGAGTTCATTGGCCATGCAAGTGCTCCGGGCTTTCAGCGGTGGCCTTCTCCCCTTGCGGGAGAAGCTGGCCGAAGGCCGGATGAGGGGTCGCGACACACAGTGTCGCCGATCCGAGTGCAAACGAGGAGCGGTCCGAGTGCGCGGAGAGATACCCCTCATCCGCCCTTCGGGCACCTTCTCCCGCAAGGGGAGAAGGCACTGCGACTGCCAGTGCCCTGCCCGTTTGCACCGTCGATCCTAGAGGATCGACTGGCCCGTGCTCTTCCAATCCTTCACGAACGCCTCGAGCCCCGACTTGGTCAGCGGGTGGTCGGCGAGCTTGTAGATCACCGCCGGCGGGATGGTGGCGACGTCGGCACCGGCGAGGGCCACTTCGGTGATGTGGTTCGGGGTACGGATCGAGGCCGCGAGGATCTCGGTGGCGAAGGAGTAGTTGTCGTAGATCGTGCGGATGTTCTCGATCAGCTCGACGCCGTCGGCGTTGATGTCGTCGAGGCGGCCGATGAACGGCGAGATGTAGGTGGCGCCGACCTTGGCTGCGAGCAGCGCCTGGTTGGGCGAGAAGCAGAGCGTGACGTTGGTCTTGATGCCTTCCTTGGAGAAGGTCTTGGTGGCCTTGAGGCCATCGATGGTCAGCGGGACCTTCACGACGACGTTCTCGGCGAGCTTGGCCAGCACATGGCCCTCGGCGATCATGCCGTCATAGTCGGTGGCGGCGACTTCGGCCGAGACCGGGCCGGGGACAATCGAGCAGATCTCCTTGATCACGTCCTTGAACTGGCGGCCGGACTTGGCGATCAGCGAGGGATTCGTCGTCACCCCGTCCAGAAGGCCGGTTTCATAGAGATCGCGGATGTCCTTGATCTCGGCGGTATCGACGAAGAACTTCATTGGGTTTCCTCCAGGAAACAGCGTTATTTGTCTGCCTAATAGGTAGTCAATTTCCGGCGCGGAGCAAGGCCGCGGCAGGTCTTCAGCGAATAGCGGCGAGCATCTTGTCGGCCAACTCGCCGATGCGATCCTCGGGGATTCCCGCGACGTTGATGCGACTGTCGTTGATCATGTAGATGCCGTCGTCGAGCTTGAGCTTGGTGACGACATCCTCGGGCAGCCCGAGCAGCGAGAACATCCCGGTGTGCTCGGCGATGAAATCGAAATCCTTCGAATTCGACCGCTGGCGGATAGCGTCGGCGAGTTTGACGCGCAGGCGCTTCATGCGTTCCCGCATCTCGGTCAGTTCGGCTTCCCACTCGGCGCGCAGTTCCTTGTCCTCGAGGATGACGCGGACGATTTCCGCACCATGGTCGGGGGTCTGGCTGATGGTGGCGCGGATGACGTTCTGCATCTGGCTGGAGACGACATCGGCGCTATCGCTGTCCCTGGCAATGGCGATGGCGACGCCGGCACGCTCGCGGTAGAGGCCGAAGTTCTTGCTCGCCGAGAAGGCGACCATCGACTCGGGCACCGAGGACACGACCTTGCGCACACCATAGGCGTCGGCCTCGAGGCCATCGCCGAAGCCGAGATAGGCGAGATCGACCAGCGGGAAGGCGCCGGTGCGCTTCAGGCTCTCGACCACCTGGTCCCACTGCGCATTGGTGAGGCTGGCGCCCGTCGGGTTGTGGCAGCAGCCGTGCAGCAGCACGATGTCGTCGGAGTTCAGCGTGTCGAGCGCAGCCAGCATCGCCGGGAAATCGACGACGCGGGTCTTGTGGTCGAAATACGGGTAGTAGACCGGGGTAAGGCCGGCGAGCTCGGCCATCGGCCAATGGTTCGGCCAGCTCGGATCGGAAATGAAGATACGGCCCTTCGGCCGGGCGCGACCGAGGACGTTCATCAGGATCGACAGCGCACCGGTACCGCCGGCACCGTTGACGCAGCGGATGCGCTTCTGGTCAACCACGCCACCCAGCGCCAGATCGACGATGGCGGCGGAGAATTCCTTGTTGCCGACCACACCCTTGTAGGTCTTGGTCTTGGCGCTATCGAGGATGCGCTGCTCGGCCTTCTTCACCGACGACATGACGGGCGTGACACCCTTGGGATCTTTGTAGACGCCGACGCCGAGGTCGATCTTTCCATCGCGGGGATCGGCGGCATACTCGGCCATCAGCACGAAAATCTTGTCGAGCGTGGCCTTCTTGAGGGTCTCAAACATCAGTCATGTCCGGGGAAAACGAGGGCGGGGTGTTTATAGGCGGTAGCGGGGGAATTGCAACGGGGCGGATGGTCTGAGCGGGAAGAGTACCCCCCACCCTGTCCCTCCCCCGCAAGGGGGGAGGTGACGCTCACACCGGCGCCGGTGTTTTGGTCTCCCTCCCCCTTGCGGGGAGGGGACAGGGGTGGGGGTATGTTCCCCGCACCGGCCTGTTCGTCAGCGTTTCAACCCCGCAATCAACTGCGGCACCACCTCGAACAGGTCCCCGACCAGCGCGATGTCCGCGATCTTCATCAGCGGCGCCTCGGGGTCCTTGTTGATGGCGATGATCTTCTTGGCGCCCTGGATGCCGGCGAGGTGCTGCAGGGCGCCCGAGATGCCGATGGCGATGTAGAGGTCGGGGGCGATGATCTTGCCAGTCTGGCCGACCTGCCAGTCGTTGGGGGCGTAGCCGGCATCGACCGCGGCGCGGGTGGCGCCGACAGCGGCGCCGAGGACCTTCGCGAGATCGGAGACCAGCGCGAACTTTTCCGCCGAGCCGAAGGAGACACCGCCCGCGACGACGATCTGGGCGGTCGAGAGGTCGGGCAGGTCGCTCTCGGTGCGGTGCGCGGCGATGAAACGGGCGACTGCGGCGACATCGGTGTCGACCGCGTGGATCGGGGCGCTATTGCCCGAGGCGGCGGGGCGGAAGGCCGAGGCGCGGATGGTGAGGAGGTGCTTGGCTTGGCCGGACGAGACGGTTTCGATGGCGTTGCCGGCGTAGATCGGACGATCGAAGCGGGTCGGGCCGTGGATGGCGACGACGTCGGTGACCGGCATAAGGTCGAGCTTGGCGGCGAGGCGCGGGATGGCGTCGCGGCCGGTCGAGGCAGCGGCAGCTGCGATGTGGCTGTAGGGCTCGGCGAGGCGAGCGAGCAGTGCGGCGACGGCCTCGGGCGAGAGGCTGGCAAGCGTCGCGCTATCGGCGACGAGGACCTTTTCGACGCCGGCGAGCTTGGCCGCTTCGGCAGCAACGGCGGAGACCCCCTGCCCTGCCACCAGAACATCGACCGGGCCGAGCTTTTCGGCGGCGGCGACGATGCGGGCGGTGGCGGCGGAGAGCGTGCCGAGGTCGTGTTCGGCGAGAACCAGTACGGCCATCAGAGCGCCTCCAGCTCGGACAATTCGGACTTGATGGCGGCAGTCAGCGCGGCAGTGTCAGCGATCTTGCGGCCGGCGACCCGCTCGGCAGGCGGGCTGACCTTTTCGAGCTTCAGGCGCGGCGTAAGATCGACGCCGAACTCGGCGGCGGGGCGCACCGCCAGCGGCTTCGAGCGCGCCTTCATCACCATGGGCAGCGCGGCGTTGCGCGGCGTGTTGAGGCGGAGATCGGCGGTGACGATGGCGGGGAGCGAGACGCCCACCGTGGCGCGGCCGTAGTCGACCTCGCGGGTGACTTCAAGACCATCGCCCACGACCTTGATCTCGGAGGCGAAGGTCGCCTGCGGCCAGTCGAGCAGGCCGGCGAGCATTTGGCCGACTTGGTTGGAATCGTCATCCACGGCTTGCTTGCCGAGCAGCACCAGATCGGGCTTTTCCTCCGCGACGACGGCCTTGAGCAGCTTCGCCACCGCGAGGGTTTCAACCCGGCCATCAGCCTCGATCAGGAGACCGCGATGAGCGCCCATGGCGAGGGCGGTGAGGATGACGTCGTTGCTCTGCTTGGGGCCGATGGAGACGACGACGATTTCAGTCGCGTGCCCGGCTTCCGCAAGTTGCACGGCGGCCTCGACGGCGTGCTTGTCGAAGGGGTTCATCGACATGCGCACGTTCTCGGTCTCGACGCCCGACCCATCGGGGCGGACGCGGACACGCACCGCGTGATCGACAACGCGCTTGACGGCAACGAGGATTTTCATCGGTTCCTCCGGTGTTGCCGGGTGTTTGGCAAATATGGCGGGGAGGGGCAAGTTCGGGCGGGGAATTTCTGACTACTAGGGAGGGGGTTGGGGAGAATGGCGTGCCTCTGCGCCGATAGGCCGGTGCGGGAAGAGTACCCCCGCCCCTGTCCCCTCCCCGCAAGGGGGAGGGAGACCAAAACACCGACGCCAGTGCGGGCGTCTCCGTCCCCCTTGCGGAGAGGGGACAGGGGTGGGGGTGTCTTTGGAACTCAGTGCCTATGGCAGACGATTGCGCCCTTGCGACGTCTGCCGGGTTGACGCCCCTACCCTCGTCCCCGCACATTGTCGCCTTACTAGCGTTCAGGTTCTTCATGCCCGTTATCAACCGTATCGCGGAATTCGCCGACGAGGTCGCCGAATGGCGCCGCGACTTCCACGTTCACCCCGAACTTCTGTACGACCTGCCCCGCACCTCGGGGAAAGTTGCCGAGCTGTTGCGCTCGTTCGGCGTCGACGAAGTGGTGACCGGGATCGCGAAAACCGGTGTGGTCGGGGTGATCAAGGGGCGTGGACCGGGCAAGACCATCGGGCTGCGCGCCGACATGGATGCGCTGCCGATCGCCGAGCGGACCGATAAGCCCTATGCAAGCGGGACATCGGGCCGCATGCATGCCTGCGGGCATGACGGGCACACCGCGATGCTGCTGGGCGCGGCGAAATATCTCGCCGAGACGCGCAATTTCGACGGCAACGCGGTGGTGATCTTCCAGCCGGCCGAAGAGGGTGGCGCCGGTGGCCGGATGATGGTGCAGGAGGGGATGATGGACCGCTTCGGCATCGAAGAGGTCTATGGCATGCACAACATGCCGGGGACGCCTGCCGGCCATTTCGCCATCCGCACCGGTGGCATCATGGCGGCGAGCGACGAGTTCAAGATCACAGTCGAGGGCCAGGGCGGCCACGCGGCGTTTCCGCAGAACACTGTCGATCCAGTGATGATCGCGGCGCAGCTGATTGTCGCGTTGCAGACGATCGTCTCGCGCAACGTCGACCCGATGCGTTCCGCGGTGCTGTCGGTCACCATGATGCGGGCCGGCGAGGCGTTCAACATCATCCCGCAGAGCGTGCAACTGACCGGCACGGTGCGGACGCTCGACGAGGCGGTGCGCGACCTGATGGAAGCGCGGCTGAAATCGGTGAGCCAGCAGCTCGCCGCGACCTTTGGCGCCAAGGCCGAGGTGACCTACCGGCGCGGCTATCCGGTGACGGTGAACGCGGCCGACCAGACCGCCTATGCCGCCGAGGTGGCAGGCGCGGTGGCCGGGGCCGACAATGTGAACACCGGCGTCGACCCGACGATGGGCGGCGAGGACTTCTCATATATGCTGCAGGCGCGGCCGGGGGCCTTCATCTTCCTCGGCAACGGGCCAACCTCGCAACTGCACAGCGACACCTACGACTTCAACGACGAGATCATTCCGGCGGGGGTGAGCTACTGGGTGAAGCTGGTCGAGGGCACGTCGCAGGGGTGACGGGACAGGGGTGGGGTCCGCACCTACCTCCGAATGGATCGCTTTCCCCACCCCGCCGACTCGTGGATAGTTAGCGTCCTAGCCATCTCGATTCCCCACGCCATATGACCGCCCCCCTTGCCGCTGGCACGGTTGCCCGCCGGACGTTCGTGACATTGCTGATCTCGGCAGCCGGCGGAGGCGTCGCGGCGGCGCTCGGCCTGCCCGGCGCGTGGCTTATGGGCGGGGCCCTGGCGGTGGCGATCGCGGCGCTGCTGGGCGCCAAGGTGATGCTGCCCAACTGGCTGCGCGACGCGGCATTCGTGTTCACCGGGCTGTCGATGGGCGCGAGCGTAGCGCGCGATTCGCTGGCGCTGATGGTGCAGTGGCCGGTGACGCTGGCGGCGCTGGTGGTGGAGCTGATCCTGATCATCTCGCTCACCGGCTATCTGCTGCGCAAGCTCTTCGGGCTCGACCGCGGCACCGCCTATCTCAGCTCGTTCCCCGGGCACCTGAGCTTCGTGATGGCAATCGCCGCGGCGGGGGTCGGCGATACGCGGCAGATCATCATCATCCAGGTGATCCGCATCCTGATGCTGACGATCTGCGTGCCGATCGGCGCGCTATTCCTGCCGCTCGGGCAGCATAGCGGCGGGCCGGGAGCGGCGCCGATGGGGTACGACACGCTGGCGCTCATGGCGGTCGGGTGTGCCATTACCGGCTTCATTTTCACCAGGCTCAGGATCCCGGCCGGCTATGCGCTTGGCGCCATGGCGGCGTCGATCACCGCCAAGTTCGCTGGCTGGTTCGAGGGCGCGGTGCCGCTGCCGGTGCTGATCGGCACGTTCATCCTGATCGGCGCGCTGATCGGCTCGCGCTTCAACGGCATCACCCGCGACGAGTTCAAGCAGGCGGCGATCGGCGGGTTGGCCGGCACGGCGCTGACCGTGGGCATCTGCACGCTGGTGACGTTCGCCGTGGCGCCGTTCGTCGACATGCCGTTCGGGCAGATCTGGCTGGGGCTGTCGCCGGGGGCGCTCGAGGGCATGGGGGCGCTGGGTATTGCGCTCGGGTTCGACACGGCGTTCATCGCGGCGCATCATGTGAGCCGGCTGCTGCTGCTCACCTTCGCCATCCCGGTAGTGGCGATGCTGGTGCGCGAGAAAGACCTACCCTAGGCATGCAATTGCCAAAATCAGCGGCTAAGCGCCTGCCATTCATGGAGAAACAGATGTTGCGCCAGCTGATCATTGCCACCCTTGCCTGCGCCGTTGCGGCCGTTACCCCGGCACTGGCACGCGAGAACTGCGACCTGAACGGCAGCCGGCCGGGGCTGACGGTGGAGTTCGGCTTCTCGATCGGCGGCAAGAAGGGCGGCGACAGCTTCGACCACGACATCGCCATGATGGAACTGCGCAAGCGCGGCGTCATCGCCCGCTCGGTCAGCAAGGCGTCGGACGGCTGCATCGAGGCCTTCGTGCAGTACCCGGACGGGTCGTGGCACAGCGATTATTATGATCCCGATACGTGGGAACAGGTGGACTGAGGGGGCTCCCGGCTTCTGCGTCTGGCCCCCGATGCCTCAGGGGAGCGCCTTCTCCCCTTGTGGGAGAAGGTGGCCGACAGGCCGGATGAGAGGTCCGTAACCGGAGGTTGCACGATCGGCGCGAAGCGACGAGCGATTGAGTGCGCGGAGAGAGACCCCTCATCCGCCCTTCTGGCACCTTCTCCCACAAGGGGAGAAGGCACCGACTGAGAGATTGGATCAGCCCTTCTTCCTTCTGCCCCCAAACGCCACTTTCATCTCGCCTGTCCCGAAGAAAGCAAACCCGTTCGCCGCGAGCTTGAGCTTGCCCTTTCGCCGTTCGGCGCCATGCGACAGCTCCAGCGGCTCCAGCCCCTCGCCGCCATCCAGCGTCGCATTGATCGGGTCGGCCGAGAGGTTGAACAGGCAGGTGATGGCGCCGTCCTTGCCGGTGCGGCGGAAGGCCAGTAGCGGCTCGGCGACCTTGAAGAAGTCGATGTCGCCGGTGGCGAAAACCGGGTGGCTGCGGCGGAAGGCCAGCGCCTTTCGGTAGAAGTTGAGCGTCGAGTCGGGGTCGGCGTTCTGGCTAGCGACGTTGAGGGCCGAGTGGTTCGGTTTCACCGGCAGCCACGGCTTCACGTTCGAAAAGCCGTTCGGCGCCTCGCCCTCCTCCCACGGCATGGGCGTGCGGGCGCCGTCGCGGCCCTTGTATTCGGGCCAGAAACGGATGCCGGGCGGATCGGTGAGTTCCTCGAACAGGATGTCGGCCTCGGGCAAGCCGAGTTCCTCGCCCTGGTAGAGGCAGACGGAGCCTTTGAAGCTCAGCAGCATCGCGGCGGCCTGGCGGGCGAGATCAGCGGGGTTCGCCGAGTACGGCGCCCAGCGGGTCATGTGGCGGTTGACGTCGTGGTTCGAAAAGCTCCAGCACGGCCAGCCGTTCGGCGCTCCGGCAAAGAACTTCGCCATCTTGGTGCGGAAGTGCTCGGCGGTGAACTCCGGCCCGAGCATGTCGAAGGTGTAGGCCATGTGCAGCTTGTCGCCGCCGGAGGTGTATTCCTCCATCAGTTGCAGGCCGCGATGGCTGTCGCCCACCTCGCCGACCGTGGTGGTGCCTGGGTACTGGTCGAGCAGCTTCCGCACCCGCTTCAGGAACGCGACGTTCTCGGGCTGGCTCTTGCCGAACTTGTGGTCCTGCATGTCGTAGGGATTGACCGCGTAAGGCAGGTGCTTGGGTCGGCGAGCGGGCGGATTGCTGCGGAGCTGCTTGTCCTGGAAATAGTAGTTCACGGTGTCGAGGCGGAAGCCGTCGACGCCGCGCTCGAGCCAGAAGCGCATGACGTCGAGCACCGCATCCTGCACATCCGGATTGTGGAAGTTGAGGTCGGGCTGCTCGATCAGGAAATTGTGGAAGTAGTACTGCCCGCGGCTGGGGTTCCACTCCCAGGCGCGGCCGCCGAAGACGCTCGGCCAGTTGTTCGGCGGCGAGCCGTCGCGCTTGGGGTCGGCCCAGACGTACCAATCCGCCTTGGTGTTGGTGCGGTTGAGCTTGCTCTCGCGGAACCACGGGTGCTGGTCGGACGAGTGGGACAGCACCTGGTCGATGATCACCTTGAGGCCGAGCGCGTGGGCGCGCTTGATCAGGTCGTCGAAGTCTTCGAGGCTGCCGAACAGGCGGTCGACATCCTTGTAGTCGGAGACGTCGTAGCCCATGTCGCGCTGCGGCGACTGGTTGATCGGCGAAAGCCAGATGCAATCGACGCCGAGGCTGGCGATGTGATCGAGCCGTCGCATGATGCCCGGCAGGTCGCCGATGCCGTCGCCGTTGCTGTCCTGAAACGACCGCGGATAGACCTGATAGATCACCGCGCCGCGCCACCATTCCGTCATTGAAGTCTCCGCCGTAACGTGGCCAGCACTGTCGCGAGCGGCCGCCGGAAAGGCAATCGCTTAAAGGACATATGGGTTCCCCGGCAATTGCGGGGCGATTTGCTTCGGCAGTAGAATTTAGCCCGGCGCGAGGGGCGCCGTGGGGAGTTCGAAAAATGCTTCCGATCAACTGGTTGGCCGTGCTTGTCGCCGCGATCATCCGCATGGCGGTGGGATTTGCGTGGTATTCGCCGCCGCTGTTCCTGAAGCCCTGGCAGGCGGTGACCGGGGTGACGCCGGAGTCGATGCGGGCGGGACTGGGCAAGGCGATGGTGGTGGACGTCATCGCCTCGCTGATCATGTCGTTCGCGCTGGCCAACATCATCGTCGGCGCCGGCATCACCGATTGGCTCAACGGCGCGCTGGCCGGCTTCTGGGTGTGGCTCGGTTTCATGGCGACACTGATGGTGTCGCTGTGGGGATATGAGAACCGCTCGCTGAGGCTGATCGCCATCAACCTCGGCAACAACCTGATCGCCCTGGTGCTGATGGGGGCGTTGCTGGCGGTTTGGCGGTAGGGGAGATGCCGGCAGGATAGGCTGGTTCGGGAAGAATCCCCCCACCCTGTCCCTCCCCCCGCAAGGGGACGCTCACACTGACGTCGGTTGAGCTGGGAACTGCCGGAGGGCACCTGTACGAAGCCGAGGTACCAGGCGAATTTCACCAATGATTTCAAAAAGATCGTCGGCCGGGCGCCGACGGAGTATGCCCGGGAGGTGCGGGGCGAGCCTCAGTCGCTGCCGCGGACGGCGACCGCTTGTTCAACCTTGGCGAGGACGACGGGAAATCGCTCGATGTAGGAATCAAGGTGCAGCCGTTGAATCATCAGGCACTGCGTGTCGGTGAGCGCCCTCACGCTCGCCACGCGCGTCGAATGCTTCATGTTCGCGATCTCGCCGAAGAAATCGCCGGCCCCCAGCTTATTGACGACCTTTTCCTCCGGCTTGCCTAGAGCCTTGATGACTTCAACGCTGCCGGAAACGATGAGGAAGAAGGCCGCGCCGACGCGTCCCTCCCGTAGGATCACACGCCCCGGCTCATAGGTCTCGACGCGCGTGGACGGGATCAGTTCCTCGAGGTCCGCTTCGTTCATCTCGCTGAAGAGCGGCGTCTGCTTCAACAGATCGACTATTTCCATCGGCGCGCTCCCTGACGGAAGTCACCATGTAGCAAATACCGCTCTGCTTCAGAGGTCAACGCGCTTGCGCCCTGCGGTCCGGCAGCAGTCCCGGCCCGGCCGTGCCGTGCTATGATGCTTGTCCACCGGAGGGACCGGTATGAAAGAGGCGTCAGAGACGGATCGGGCCGCGATCATTCACCTGATTGAGTCTGAAACGGCGGCGTTCTGGAACAAAGACTTCGACGCCTGGGCTCAGTTCTGGGTGCATGATGACTATGTTCGCCGCTGGGGCTGGTGGGCGGCTCGCGGCGGCATAACGGTGCGCGACGGATGGGACGACCATGCGGCCCGTATGCGACGGTTGATGATGGCCAACCCTGCTCGCAATGAGTCCACGGCGGCGGTGCGCCGCAAAAAGCTCGTCGTCCGAGTTGGCGGCGACGTGGCGTGGGCGACTTTCGACCAGCATGCTCCGAGTACCGGCGACGGCATGGACGTGCCAGGTCTCACCCATGAGATGCGAATCCTCGAAAAGCATGACGGCGAATGGAAGATCGCCTGCCTGTTCTTTTTGCAGCGTTCGATGGACCATCTCAGTTCCGCGGTTGTCAGGGTGGATGAGCAGGCACGCATCATGTGGATGAACGCCGCCGCGGAATCCGAAGTCGGCACGAGCGAAGTGATCGAAAAGCGAGCCGGTCGCCTGCGCGCCGTCGATCGGGCTGCGGACCAGCTTCTGAAGGCGGCTGTCCGCTGGGCAGCGCACCTCGATGACGAACTCTATCCTGAGCGGGCAGCTGTGCCGATCGTGCTCAACGGCGGCAACGGCACCCCGGTCAACGTATGCTGGGTTATCGGGGAAAGCGGCCTGGTGCTCGTCTCGATCAACGACCGGCCCATGACGGAGCAGCGTCTGACGGCCGCATCGCTGGTCTACGGCATCACCCCTGCCCAATTGCGGCTCGCAAAGCTGATCATTGGCGGCCATGACATCGTCACGGCAGCCAAGCTGCTCGAGGTCAGCGTCAACACGGCACGCACCCACCTGCAGCGCATGTACGACCGAACCGGAGTTCGCTCTCAGCCCGCATTGGTGCGGGCCATGCTGAGCGTGGCGCGGCCGCTGGGTTGAACCAGCGCGACTATTTCGCCGCTTGTCGCAAGAACTCATGACAATCCGCTTCGCGGACGTGGCGTAGCCTGGTCCGGTGCCGCGCGATTTGACCGCGGCAAACTTCGAGGAGGACGTCATGGACCTTTATGCTATCCGCCGCCGTAGCGCGTGGGCCACTGCCGGCGAGCTACAGGCAGCCGCCGCCAAGTCGACCAGAATCGGCAACGATGAGATGCCCGATCGCGTCCGCTGGATACGCAGCTATGTGATTAAGGAGCCAGACGGCAGACTCGGCACCGTCTGCATCTACGAGGCACGCGATCCGGAATCGATCCGCGAGCACGCCCGCCGGGTCGGTATGCCGGGAGACGAACTGTTTCCGATCGCAGATACGGTGATCATCCGCCCAGATCCCGTGGCCGTCGAAGCCGTTGCCTAATTGCGGCTGGCCGCCAGCCCAGGTCGGCTGAAACGAACCGTCCCGCCTTCAGCCGCTCAGCCCTCGTATGCCACCGACGGCATCTGCGTGGCGTACTTGCCACCCGAGACGTCGATCGAGGCGCCGGTGATGTAGCCGGCGAGGTCGGAGGCGAGGAAGCAGATGAGGTTGGCGACGTCCTGCGGGTCGCCCCAGCGGCGAAGCGTCAGGGTGTCGAGCAGGCGCTGCTGGCGGGCGTCGGGGAGGCCCGCGAAACCGTTCATGTCGGTGGGGATCATGCCCGGTGCGTAGGAGTTCACCGTGACGTTGAAGGGGCCGAGTTCGCCGGCGAGCACGCGGGTGAACTGCACCACCGCGGACTTGGACGCCGCATAAGCGGCACTGCCGATCGAGGGGATGATGGCGGCGAACGACGCGGCGTTGAGGATGCGGCCGGAATTCTGGCGCTGCATGATCGGAGCCACCGCCTGGCACACCAGGAACGTGCCCTTGGTGTTGATGTCGAAGTTGCGGTCCCAGACCTCCTCGGGCAGCTTGTCGACCCGGGCCCCGCCGGCGACGCCGGCATTGTTGACGAGGATATCGACGCGGCCGAAGGCCTTGTCGACGGCGCCCACCGCGGCGGTGACCTGCGCTGCCTCGCGCACGTCGCAGAGGATGCGAAGTCCAGGCCAGCCGGCCTCGGTCCACTCCATCGCTGCGTCGTCCAGCAGGTCCTGACGGGCATCGACGATGGCGACGGTGACACCCTCGGCGGCGAGGGTCTTGGCGATGACGCGACCAATGCCGCGGCCGGCGCCCGTGACGATGGCAACTTTGTTCTTGAGATCAATCAGCATGTTCAGACCACCGCGCTCGGGAGAGGTTCGCCGGCGAAATGCGCGACGATGTTGGCAACCACCAGATCGCCCATCTTGTTGCGCGTCTGGTGCGTGGCGCTGCCTTGATGGGGCGAGAGGACGACATTATCGAGGCTGAAGAAGCCCTCGGGCACCTGCGGCTCCTTCTCGAACACGTCGAGCGCGGCGCCGCCTAGCTTCTTCGATGTCAGGAGCTCAAGCATGGCGGCTTCGTCGATGAGCGTGCCGCGGGCCATGTTGACGATGAAGCCCTCGGGGCCGAGCGCTTCGAGCACTTCGCGCGAGACGATCTTTTCGGTGCCCTTGCCGCCTGGGGCAATGATCACCAGCCAGTCGCTGTCGCGGGCCATGTCGACGAGCTTGTCGTAGAAAATGTAGGGCTCGTCGTGCTGGCGGGAGCGGCCGTGGTAGACGACGCGCATCTTCATGGCCTGGCAGCGGGTGGCGATTTCCTTGCCGATGCGGCCCAGCCCGAGAATGCCGACGGTCTTGCCGTTGAGCTCGGTGAGCAGCGGGAAGCCGCCTTTCGGCCACTTGCCCTGGCGCACGAACTGGTCGCCCTGCGGAATGCGGCGCGCGAGGCCGATCATCAGGCCGAGGGTGAGTTCAGCCACGGCGTCGTTGAGGACGTTCGGGGTGTTGGTGACGCGGATGTTGCGCTGCTTTGCCGCCTTGGTGTCGATCGAGTCGTAGCCGACGCCGAAATTGGCAATGATCTCGAGCTTGGGGAGCCTGTCCATCAGCGCGCCATCGACGTTGCCGCCAGCGATGGCGCGGATGCGCGGCGAGATTTCCTTGATCAACCCGTCCTTGTCGGCCGCCTCATGCAGCTTGTGCACGGTGTAGCGCGCCGCCAGCGCCTGTTCGCAGCGATCGAGCAGCTTATGTGTCTGAAGAATCTCTTCCGGCATCAGTCCATCCCTCTTTGGGCGACGGTTGTATGGTAGTTTTTCGCGGGGGTGAAGGCGACGTTGGTGGGATGGGTCCGGAGGCCGATGAGCCGGTGCGGAAAGAATACCCCCTCCCCCTGTCCCCTCCCCGCAAGGGGGAGGGAGACGCTCACACTAGTGCTGGTGTTTTGGTCTCCTCCCCCTTTGCGGGGGAGGGACAGAGTGGGGGGTATTCTTCCCGCACCGCCCTGTCATTCCAGCGCCTTGGCCATCGAACCCGGCTTGTGGCCCTTCAGTAAACGTGTACCAATGAGTCGCGAGTGGGATAGGCCGTAAGCCCTTGGGAGTTGATGTCCGCAACGCCGTTTGACGAAATGACCAATGCGGATGCCTCTGTCCGCGCGCCCTACCACATCCTGGAAGAGTGGCTGAAAGAGCAGCCGCCACAAGCACTGGGCCTGATGTCGGCTGACGCCGAGAGCCTGTTTCGCCGGCTGGGCATCACCTTCGCTGTCTATGGCAGCGACCAGGGCACTGAAAAGCTCATCCCGTTCGACATCATCCCGCGCATCATTTCAGCGATGGAATGGCGGCGGCTGTCGAAGGGCATCGAGCAGCGGGTGCGGGCGCTCAACGCCTTCCTCTACGACATCTACCACCGCCAGGAGATCTTGAAGGCCGGGCGGGTGCCGGAAAAGCTGATCCTCAACAACTCGGCGTTCTGCCCAGAGATGATGGGGCTCGATCCGGCGCGCGGGGTCTATTCGCACATCATCGGCGTCGACATCGTGCGAACCGGGCCCGACGATTTCTACGTGCTAGAGGACAACCTCCGCACCCCCTCGGGCGTCAGCTACATGCTGGAGAACCGCGAGGCGATGCTGCAACTCGCCCCGGAACTGTTCCAGCGCTACAAGGTGGCGCCGGTCGAGACCTATCCGGAGACGCTGCGGCGGACGATGGAGAGCGTGGCGCCGGGCGGCATCCATGGCTCGCCCAACCTCGTGGTGCTGACGCCGGGCATCCACAACTCGGCCTATTTCGAGCACTCGTTCCTCGCCGACCAGATGGGCGCCGAGCTCTGCGAAGGGCAGGACCTGTTCGTCGATGGCGGCAAGGTCTACATGCGGACCACCAAAGGCCCCGAGCGGGTCGACGTGATCTACCGCCGCATCGACGACGACTTCCTCGACCCGCTGACCTTCCGGCCGGATTCAATGCTGGGCGTACCGGGGCTGTTCGATGCCTATCGCGCCGGCAACGTGACGCTGGTCAACGCGCCGGGCACCGGCATCGCCGACGACAAGGCGGTGTACGTCTACGTGCCGGAGATCATCGAGTTCTATCTCGGCGAGAAGGCGCTGCTTAAGAACGTCCCCACCTACAACTGCACCAATGACGACGAGCGGGCCTATGTGCTCGAGCATCTCGAGGAGCTGGTGGTGAAGGAGGTGCACGGCTCGGGCGGCTACGGCATGCTGGTAGGCCCGGCCTCGACCAAGGCGATGCGCGAGGAGTTCCGGAAGAAAATTCTCGCCCGGCCCGACAACTATATCGTCCAGCCAACGCTGGCGCTTTCGACCTGCCCGACCTTTGTGGAGAAGGGCATCGCGCCGCGGCATGTCGACCTCCGTCCTTACGTCCTCTGCGGCGACGACATCCGGATCACGCCGGGCGGGCTCACCCGCGTGGCGCTGAAGAAGGGATCGCTGGTGGTGAATTCGTCGCAGGGCGGCGGCACCAAGGACACCTGGGTGCTGGAGGACTGACCATGCTGGGACGCACCGCACAAAACCTCTTCTGGCTCAGCCGCTATATCGAGCGGGCCGAAAACATGGCCCGGATGTTCGAGGTGGGCTATCGCATGAGCCTCACCTCGCGGCGCGAGGGCGGGGCCTCGGAGCACCTGGTCTCGATGATGCAGGCGGCCGAGGCAGACGAGGGCTTCAACAAGAAGCACAAGCAGGCCGATGTCGCGAGCGTCGCCCACTACATGCTGTTCGACGAGGAGAACTATTCCTCGGTGAGATCGTGCCTGCTCGCGGCGCGCACCAATGCGCGCTCGGTGCGCACGGCACTGACCACCGAAATGTGGGAATCGATCAACGCCGCGTGGCTGGAATATTCAGCCATTCGGCCGCGGGATATCTCGGGCGCGAAGCTCCAGGAGCTGCTGTTCTGGGTGAAGCAGGTGAGCCATCGCTATCGCGGCGCCCTGCTCTCGACGTTCCTCCGCGACGCAGGCTACGCCTTTTCGCAGATCGGCAACTTCGTCGAGCGGGCCGACAATACGGCGCGTATCCTCGACATGAAGTATTACGTGCTGCTGCCGCGCGCCACGATGGTGGGCGGCGATGTCGATATCCAGCAGTGGACGATGATCCTCCGCGCAGCATCGGCGCATCGCAGCTACCGGCACGTCTACCACGACCGCTACAAGGCCTGGAACATTGCCGACTACCTGATCCTCAGGCCCGAGATGCCGCGCTCACTGATCTTCTGCGTGCAGTGGATCAACCGCACCATCGACATGCTCGAGGAGATCTATGGCGAGCGCACTGCGGGGCACGATGCCGCGGACGCGGTGACGGCGCTGCTGATGAACGCCAGCGTCGACCAGATCTTCGAAAATGGCCTCCACGAGTTCCTGACGGAGTTCATCGACCGGAACAACCGGATGACGGACGCCCTCGCCGAAAGCTACAACTTCTACTGATGAAGATCGCGATCCGACATTCCATGAGCCTGGCGCTCGGCCCCGGCATCAACCGCAGCGTGCAGCACCTGCTGCTGACGCCCTCGACCGGGCCGACGCAGACGGTGCGCGAGTGGAACATCGAGATGCCCGGCTTTGCCGCGGCGGCGAAGTTCGTCGACGCGTTCGGCAACAAGGCGCAGTTGGTGAGCCAGATCAAGCCCGAGGCCGAGCTGGTGATCAATGTGGCGGGCGTGGTCGACACAGTGGACCGCAACGGGGTAATCGGCCGGGTGCAGGGCGACATTCCGCCGGCGCTCTATCGCCGCCCAACGCCAGCGACCAAGGCGGCGGGGGCGATCACGAGCAAGTTCCGCACGCTGCCCAAGACCGGGCAGGACCGCATCGCGCTGCTGCACGGACTGATGGCGCGGGTGGCAGAGGTGGTGGGCGGATCCGAGCAGAGCCAGACCCAGGACGGGCAAAGCCAGAGCCAATCGCAGGGCGCAGCCGAGCATCCGGGGATGCGGCCGCCGGCAGCCGACTACGCGCACGCCTTCATCGGCGCGGCGCGGGCACTCGATATCCCGGCGCGCTATGTCACCGGATACCTCCATTCCGACGAGGCGCCGGCGACGCTGCATGCCTGGGCCGAAGCGTTCGACGACGGGCTGGGCTGGATCGGGTTCGACGCGATGCTGGTGCTTTGCCCCACCGACCGGCACGTCCGTGTCGCCGTGGGGCTCGACGCGGTCTCGACCATGGCGATCCGCTCGATCCCGGCAGTTGGCGAGCCGCAGGTGCTGGCAATGAGTGTCGAAGCGGCGCAGTAGGCTGCGTTTGCGGCCGGTGGCTGTGGACCCCCACCCCTGTCCCCTCCCCCTAAACATGGGGAGGGAGACGAAAACACCGGTGCCAATGTGAGGGTCTCCCTCCCCATTCTTGGGGGAGGGATCAAGGGTGGGGGTCACCCTCTACCGGATCGGCGGCTACAACCCCAGCAGATACAGCCACCCACTCACGGTCAGCACGCTCAGCACCGTCGAGATCAGGATGCTGTTGGCGGCGATGTGGACCGAGCGGTTGTAGTAGGTGGCGAAGACGTAGACGTTGATGCCGGCCGGCATCGCCGCGAGCAACACGCCGTAGCGGGCCAGGTCGTGGTCGATGTGGAGGATCGGCACCATGATCACCCAAGCGATCGCCGGCTGCACGATCAGCTTCAGCAGCGACATGGTGAGGGACTGCCCCCAGCTGTCACTGAGCTTGTAGTCGTTCAGCGCGCCACCGAGGCCGAACAGCGCGGCGGGGGTGACGGCGGCGGCCATCATGGCGATGAAGGCTTCGGCTGGCTCGATCAGCTTGACGTTCAGCAGGTTGGCGGCGGCGCCGAGCGCGATGCCCCAGAGCAGTGGGTTGGCGACGATGCGCATCAGAGCCACGCCTAGCGTCTTCAGCAGCGGCGCACCGTCACGGCGCAGCAGTTCCATGGTCAGCATGCCGGCGGTGATCAGCACCGGGGCGTGGAAGGCGATGATCGAGAAGGCGGTGGTGAGCGCTTCCTGCCCGTAAGCCCGCTGCACGACGGGGATGCCGACCAGCACGGTATTGGTGAACATGGCCGAAAAGCCCGAGGCGACGGCTTCGCCCGGCTTGTTGCGGAAGAGCTTGGCCGACAACACAATACCGATGACGAATACGGTGACCGCGCCGACATAGAACGGCACGATGACGCCCCAGTTGAAGGTCGTCGAAAAGTCCGAATGCAGCATGGCGTTGAACAGCAGGCACGGGGTCGCGAAGTTGTTCACGAACACCACCAGCCCACGCACGCCCTCGGACGGGAACAGGCGCAGCCGCACGGCGCCATAGCCGAGCGCGAGGATGGCGAAGACCGGCAGAATGACGTTGAGAATGGCGAGCATGGGCGCCCGGTCGGGAGGGGTGGTTCCTGATGCACGGGATGCGGGCGGGGGTCAATGACCTGACTGAGGCGTCCAAGATGACGCCATGATGTCGCCACAACGTTGCCAGGAAGCCACAGACAGTAACGGCAGACTCGGATATTGTTAGCAAGATTTCTTTGGTTTGGGACCTTGCAATGAAGTACTTGCTCGCAGCAGTTCTCGCCTCTACGGCGTTTGTTTCCGCCGTGCAGGCCGCTGATCTCATCGTCGAACCCGAGATCGCGGAGGCGGCAGCGGCCGCCTACGACTGGTCCGGCGGCTATGTCGGTGTCATCGGCGGCTATGGATGGGGCGAGGGCGCCATCGAAAATTTCCCCTTCGCCTTTGGTGGAGACGTGGAAGGCTGGCTGCTTGGCGTTGAAGCCGGTGCCAATTGGCAGATGGACCAGTTCGTCCTCGGCGTCGAAGGTGACATTGCCTGGACCAACATCTCCGGTGATTATCAGGGCTTCGCTCCCTTCATTGGCGACTTCGACCTTACTTGGCTGGGTACGCTGACCGCGCGAGCCGGTATCGCCGCCGACCGCGCCTTGTTCTACGTGGAAGCGGGCGCGGCCTTTGGTGAACTTGGAATATCGGGGATAGCGGCTGGCCCCGGCGCGTATGACGAGTCCAGTTGGTCGTTCGGCTGGACCGCGGGCGCTGGCGTCGAGTTCGCGCTCACAGACGAGATTACGGCCAAGGCCGAATACAACTATGTGGATCTCGGCGGTTTCGACTCCACTCTCTTCAGCGGCGAGTACGGTGTCACCGCGCACATCGTGAAGGGCGGCCTGAACTTCCAGTTCTGATCAACGCAACACGCGATTCTCACCCCGTCGCCCATCTGGGCGGCGGGGTTTTTCATTCCGCCCCGTCACCCGAAGTGAACCTCACCCGAACATTTCGCTATAGAAACGAACTTCGCCCGCGTATAAGCGAACCCGCACCTGGGGGACGACGTGGACGCGCTGACGCAGCGGCAGGATGACATCATGGCACTCGCCCGGCAGCACGGGCGGGTGGATGTCGAGGCATTGGCGCTGCAGTTCGCGGTCACGCCGCAGACCATCCGCAAGGACCTCAACGAGCTTTGCGACCGTAAGCTCCTCAATCGGCTACACGGCGGCGCCGCCTACCCCTCGGGCGTCTCGAACTACGCCTACGAGGCGCGCCGGCTCCTTGCGGCCGAGAGCAAGCGCCGGATCGGCCTTGCCGCCGCGGCGATGATCCCCGACCAGTCGTCGCTCATCCTCAATATCGGCACCACGACCGAGCAGGTGGCGATGGCGCTGCGCCGTCACACGGGCTTGATGGTGGTGACCAATAACATCAACGCCGCCAATATCCTGCGCGAGGTGCCGAGCGCCGAAGTGGTGATCGCAGGGGGCGTGGTGCGGCATGCCGATGGGGGCGTCGTGGGCGAGGCGGCGGTGGATTTCATCCGGCAGTTCCGGGTCGATTACGCGGTGATCGGCGCCTCGGCGATCGATGCCGACGGCACGCTGCTGGATTTCGATTTTCGCGAGGTGAAGGTGGCGCAGGCGATCATCGAAACGGCGCGCAAGACCATCCTCGTCGCCGACGCGATGAAGTTCGAACGCACTGCGCCGGTGCGGATCGGCCATCTCGAGCAGATCGATGTGTTCGTCACCGACCAACCACCCTCCCCCGCCATCGCCGCGATCTGCGCGGCGGCCGGCGTGGAACTCCAAATCGCAAGCGAAGGACTAGTGAATCAATGAACGACGCAGCAGCGAGCGACGCGGTCGACGTGTTCGTCATCGGCGGCGGGGTGAATGGCACCGGCATTGCCCGCGACGCGGTGGGCCGTGGGCACTCGGTGATGCTGGCGGAGATGCACGATCTCGCCTCGGGCACCTCGTCGGCCGCAACCAAGCTGGTGCATGGCGGCCTGCGCTATCTCGAGCACTACGAGTTCCGGCTGGTGCGCGAGTCGCTGATCGAGCGCGAAGTGCTGTGGTCCTCGGCGCCGCACATCATCTGGCCGCTGCGCTTCGTTCTCCCCTACGAGAAGAACCTGCGGCCGGCATGGCTGCTGCGGCTCGGGCTGTTCGTCTACGACCATCTCGGCGGCCGGAAGCTGTTGCCGGCGACCAAGACGCTGGACCTGACCAAGGATCCAGCCGGCCGGCCGCTGAAGCCGGGGCATACCGTGGCGTTCGAATATTCGGACGGCTGGGTGGACGACGCCCGGCTGGTGGCACTCAACGCCCGCGATGCGGCCGACAAGGGCGCAACGGTGCTGACGCAGACGCGGGTCGTGTCGGCGCGACGCGAGAACGGGCTGTGGACCATCGAGATGGAAGGCCCGGGCGGTAAGCGGAGCACCGCCCACGCGCGGCTGCTGGTCAACGCGGCCGGCCCTTGGGTCGATAAGGTAATCCGAGAGGCGGTGGGGCGTAACGAGGCCCATCACGTGCGGCTCGTGAAGGGCAGCCACATCGTCGTGAAGAAGCTGTTCGAGCACGACCGTTGCTACTTCTTCCAGAACGCCGATGGCCGGATCTTCTTCGCCATTCCCTACGAGGGCGATTACACGCTGATCGGCACCACCGACATGGACTACGAGGGCGATCCGACTGGGGTGAAGATCAGCGACGAGGAGATCGATTATCTCTGCGCGGCTGCCAGCGAGTACTTCATCAAGCCGGTGACGCGCGACGAGATCGTCTGGACCTATTCGGGCGTACGGCCGCTGTTCGACGATGGCGCCAGCGCCGCGCAGGAGGCCACGCGCGACTATGTGCTGAAGACCGAGGGCGAGGCCGGCAACGGGCCGCTGATCAACATTTTCGGCGGTAAGCTCACGACGCATCGGCGGCTCAGCGAGCAGGTGGTCGACAAGATCGACGGGCTCATCGGCAACAAGGGACCGCGCTGGACCAGGGGGGCACACCTGCCGGGCGGCGACTTTCCGCCTACGGCGTTCGACGCCGAGGTGCGGAAGCTCGCGGCAAAGAAGAAGAACCTCGATGCGGCGTTCATCCGGCGTCTGGTGCGAGCCTACGGCACGCTTGCGGCGGAGGTGCTGGGCGATGCACAGACCACCGCGGAACTCGGGGAGCATTTCGGCACGACGCTTTATGCGCGCGAGGTCGATTACCTGATGGATCGGGAGTGGGCGCGGACGGCTGACGACGTGCTATGGCGTCGCTCGAAGCAGGGGCTAAAGTTCAGGGAACACGAGAAGGCGGCACTGGCCAAATACATGGCTGAACGCCTCGCTGGAATGGGGACGAGACAATGAGCGGGAACATCCTCGCGATCGACCAGGGCACGACGTCGAGCCGGGCGATCATCTTCGACGATCGGCAGAAGATCGTCGGGCTGGGCAAGATGGAGTTCACCCAGCATTTCCCGCAGGATGGCTGGGTCGAGCACGTGCCCGAGGAGATCTGGGCCACGGCGCTGTGGAGCACCAAGACGGCGATCAAGAAGGCCAATATCAAGCCGTCGGAGATCGCGGCGATCGGCATCACCAACCAGCGCGAGACCACCATCGTCTGGGACCGCAAGACCGGCAAGGCCATCCACAATGCCATCGTCTGGCAGGACCGCCGGACGATGAAGCAGTGCGAGAAGCTGAAGAAGGACGGACATGAGAAGCTGGTCAGCAAGAAGACCGGCCTGCTGCTCGACCCCTATTTCAGCGCCACCAAGCTCGCCTGGATCCTCGACAATGTGCCAGGCGCACGGAAGCGGGCTGAGAGGGGCGAACTCGCCTTCGGCACGGTGGATTGCTACCTGATCTGGCGGCTGACCGGCGGCAGGAGCCACGCCACCGACGTGAGCAACGCCTCCCGCACCCTGCTGCTCAACATCAAGACCGGCGAATGGGACGACGAGCTGCTTAAGCTGTTCCGCATCCCGCGCGCCATCCTGCCCGAGGTGAAGGACAATGCCGACGATTTCGGCATGACCGACCCCGAGGTGTTCGGCGTTTCGATCCCGATCTATGGCGCGGCCGGCGACCAGCAGGCGGCGACCATCGGGCAGGCCTGCTTCCAGCCGGGAATGATGAAATCCACCTACGGCACTGGATGCTTCGCGCTGCTCAACACCGGCAGCGACATGGTGCGCTCGAAGAACCGGCTGCTCACCACCATCGCCTACCGGCTCAACGGCGAGACCACCTATGCGCTCGAAGGCGCCATCTTCATCGCCGGCGCGTCGGTGCAGTGGATGCGCGACATGCTGAAGATCTTCGAGAAATCGTCCGATGCGAGCGCGCTCGCATCGAAGGCCGACCCGACGCAGAATGTCTACCTGGTGCCAGCCTTCGTCGGGCTGGGGGCGCCGTGGTGGGATTCGGCAGCGCGCGGCTCGCTCACCGGGCTGACGCGCAATACCGGGCCGGCGGAGCTGGCGCAGGCGGCGCTCGAATCCGTCAGCTACCAGACGCGCGACCTGATCGACGCGATGCGCAAGGACTGGAAGGGCGCCAACGACACCGTGCTACGCGTCGATGGCGGCATGGTGGGCTCGGATTTCACCATGCAGTTCCTCGCCGACATCCTGAACACACCGGTCGACCGGCCGACGATCTTGGAGACGACGGCGCTGGGTGCCGCATGGCTGGCGGGCTGGAAGGCCGGGGTGTGGCCGGACCAGAAGGGGTTCGCGGAGCGCTGGGCGCTCGACCGGCAGTTCCAGCCGCGGATGGATGAGGCGCTGCGGACGCGGAAGCTGAAGGGCTGGCGCGATGCAGTGCGGCGGACGCTGAGTAGTACGTGAGTGAGGGCTGGCGCGGCCGACCCACCACCTATGCCTTCAGAACGACCACCTTCGTATTGACCGGCGTCTTCGAGTAGAGGTCGAACATGTCCTGTGTGAGCAGGCCGATACAGCCGCTTGAGATGCCCTTGCCAATCGTTTCGGGACGGCTTGTGCTGTAGAGCGTGTAAAGCGTGTAGACGCCGTTCTGATAGAGATAGAGCACCCGGGCGCCGAGCGGATTGTCCAGGCCCGGCGCCATGCCACCGGCATATTTGGCCGCCTCCGGCTGCCGCTTGATCATCTCCTGGGGCGGCGTCCATATCGGCCATTCGGCCTTGCGCCCGATATAGGCGTCGCCGCTCCACAAGAAGCCCGCGCGGCCAACACTGACGCCATAGCGGGTGGCGTTTCCATCGCCTTCAATGCGGTACACGTAGTGGTTGCGGGGATCGACGATGATCGTTCCGACTGCCTCCTTGCTGGCGTAACGCACCGTCCGGCGAAAGTATTTCGGGTCGACCTTGTTGACGTTGACCGCGGGGATAGGGAACCGCTCATCGGGCACCGGCCCGTAGACCTTTTCCGCTTCCGCCAGGCTCATGAGGCCGGACGGGGCGCAACCAGCAAGCGCCAACGCGCCGAGACCGGCGGCGGAGCCGAACATGAACGACCGGCGACTGAAAAGCCCCGACCGACCAGTCGCGTCCGGTTCGCCTGCAACAACCTTATCTTCTGCAATCATGACTTGAGGCCCTCTCCCCGTTGCCCGACCAAAAAACAGGCCCCCACCCGCTGAACGCTCTGACGCTAGACTGGTCCGGCACTGCTCACTTGGCAAGGATGGGCTTCGCCACGGTGCGTAATCGTGCACTCAGCGAGGCCCTGAGCGGGTGAAGGGAGGCTTCCCCTCGTCGTGGCGCGCGACCCGAAATGCGTTACCGATGAGAGACCGCCTTGGCGGAGCGCTCAAGCCTTGAGCGCCGGCCGAAAGTCGACCGGCGCCCTTGCGCAAGCTTGTTGTTGCGATCAGCTCTTGAGTAGCGCTGCGAACTCGCGGAGGTCGCCGACGAAGAACTCGGGGTCCTCCCAGGCTGCGAAGTGCCCGGCCCTCTCCATGTCGTGGAACTGGACCACATTGCCGGCGGTCTGGCGATCCGCCCATTCGCGCGGCAGGCGCACGCCACCCGGGATGGGAACCTCGGTCGCCACCGCCACCGGGACGCCGGTATTCGTACCCTTGATGGTCGGCGGCTGCATCGCGTTCTGGCTGTAGATCCGGAACGATGACGCTGCCGTCTCGGTCAGCCAGTAGATCATGATGTTGGTGATCAGCTCGTCGCGGCCGAACCGCGCATCCGCCTCGTCGCCGACGCCCATTCCGGCCATGAAGCTCAGGATCCAGGCCGCGAGACCCACCGGCGAGTCGTTCATCGCGAAGGCTAGGCTCTGCGGCTTGGTCGCATGCACCAGGTTGAACGCCCCGTGGGCGAAGAACCACTGCTGGATCGCGCCGGCATAGGCCTGCTCCGGCGGGGTCAGGACCGAAAAGTCGGTGGTCTGGTCCGGATAGCCGACGTCGGTCACATGGTAGCCGAGCAGCACCTCCGGATGACGCTGGGACAGCGACATCGAAATGATCGAGCCGCCATCGCCGCCAGCCGCGATGAACTTCTTGTACCCCAGCGTCTCGGTCATGAGGTGGGCGAAGAGATCGGCGACCTGATCCATCGGCAGCGCCGTCCTGCCCGAAAACCCGGTGCCGGGAATGGAGGGCACGACGACGTGGAAGTCCTTGGTCAGGGACTCGATCACCCGGTGGTAGCGGTAGAACGAGTCCGGCCAGCCATGGAGCAGCAGGAGGGGAACCGCGTTCGGGTTCGCCGAGGGGCGGTGGACGAAATGGATGTCGATGCCGTCCAGATTGACCTTGAAGTTCCCGAGCGCATTGAGGCTCGCCTCGGCCTTCCGCCAATCGTAGCCGTTGATCCAATAGTCGGTGAGGCCCTTGAGGTACTCGAGGTTGGTGCCGATGGCCCAGCCTGCATCGGCCGGCTGATCGGGCCAGCGGGTGTGCTGGAGCCGATACTTGAGGTCGGCGAGCTGCGATTCCGGGATAGCGATTTCGAAAGCGGCGGGGTTCGTCATGATCGAAGTCTCCTGTGAAAGGGCGGATCTGCCGGTAAAGCCGGCGAGCAGGGCTGAGGCTGCGAGGGCCTGGGAAAACTGACGGCGGTTCATCTCTCATCTCCACGCGTTGTTTGATGGGATGAGGCTACGAGGAGGGGCCGCGAGGAGATTGCAAAAATCCGACAATCACGGGTTGGCACCGACAGCCGCTCGCGCGCGTCACCGGAGGGGGCGACTAAAAAGGCAGCTTCGGCTACGCCGCTTCGGGCCAGAAGCGGTCAGCTGCGGACGTCCGCTTGGAAAGCCGATGTTCGGGCGGCTTTTCGCACCGCGCTAGAGTGTAGCCCTCAGTGCCAGGCCTCGAACGGCCCGCCGGCGATGAACGCCCAATAGGTCCGGTACTTGCTCGTGCGGTTCGCTGGCACCGTCGCCACCGCCAGTCCGAATTCCTGGAACTTGCTCGATAGCAGCGTGTCCCGGTGTGCCGGGCTCGCCAGCCAGCCGCTGATCGCCTGGTCGAGCGTCGACTGGCCGCCGGCGACGTTTTCACCCACGGCGCCGTCATAGCCGGCGGTGGTGACGCGCTGGCGCAGGGTGACGCCGAGGTCGTGCGACAGCGTATCCTTGGCGGCCATCAGGTTGGCTTGTGAGCGGGCCGCGGACTCAAGCTTGACGTTGTAGCGCAGCGGCGGCTTGCCGTTGGCGGCGCGGGTGCCGTTGATGGCGGAGAGGATATTGCCCTGCGACAGCTGGATCGGCGTGATGCCGGTCATGCTGCTGCCGCTCGGCCCCTTGGCCGGCGGCACGATCGAGGAACAGGCGCTCAGCAATGTCAGGGTGGCGAGAAGGAGAAGTCCGCAGCGCAGAAGCGTCATCAGCGAGTTCCAGAGCGAAGCGGCGGCAAGAGCGCGATAATCGTGGCAGCCGCGTGGCGTTGTGTCACGGGCAAGCACACGGTTGCGCGAGCGGGGCGGAACTACAAGGCATTTGAAGCTAATTAAGCATGATTTTGCATAGCGCTGGCCGGGCGCCCGGCATGCGCGCACCCTCTGTCCTGCAGCTGAGGGGCTCGCATCATGCTCGATCAGGAATTCGAACATTTCGACGTCCGCGCCACGACCCGCTACGAGCTGGCGCGGCACGCGGACTATGCGCGGAACATGCTGTTCGCGGCGACCGCCGCGTCGCTGGCCATCCTAGGCGCCGGCGCCTTCTTCCTCAGCCTGCTCCTGTAGCGGCGCCCCTGCCCCGGCCCACAGCGCCGCGGCGACCAGCGCGACATAGGTCAGCGCCGCAATCGCCAAACCCCATTCGCGATAGGCGCCGGCCAGCCAGGCGAGCGGCAGCAGCACCACGACATTGATACCGACATAGAGCAACGTCGCCTTGAGGTGCGAGCCGAAGCGGCGTTGCAGCGCCTGGTAGGCATGGCGCTTGTGGCCCTCCCAGAAACGCTCGCGGCGGAGCATCCGGCGAACCAGCGTGGTCAGGCTGTCGGCGAGGAACAGGCCGGCAAGGATCAGCCACTGCCAGAGGCTGAGCCAGAAGCTGAGCATGGTAGTGAAGGCGAAGAATGCGGTCATCAGCCCGAGATAGGTGCTGCCGGCGTCGCCCATGAAGACCTTCGCGGGCGGCCAGTTGAGGAGCAGGAAGCCGAGACAGGCGGCGGCGAGGCCTAGCATCCACCAGAGCCGCGGATCGTCGATGATGCCGGGCTCGAACAGGTAAGCCAGCAGCGCGGCGCCGGCGAGAAGGAAGATGGCTTCGGAGGCGGCGAGGCCATCGATGCCGTCCATGAAGTTGAACAGGTTGATCCACAGTGCACCGCCAAGGGCGAGGATCACCAGCAGCACGGATTCCGGCACCGGCAGGCCGAGCTGGTCGAGCGGTAGCACGGCGACGACCGCGCCCATCAGCAGCACCTGCGCGCCGAGCCGCCAGCGCGCCGCGATCGGGCGCTTGTCGTCGGAATAGCCGATGAAGGCGAGGAGGATGCCGGCCATGATCACCGGTACGCCGAGGAACGGCACCAGAAGTGCGACCAGCAGCCCGGCAATGGTACCGCCCGCGACGATGCCGACGCCGCCACCACCGGGGGTCGCCTTCACATGCGAAGAGCGTCCGTTCGGCTCCTGCATCAGCCCGAGCCGAGCGGCACGGCTCATCACGTACCAGGCGGTCAGGAACGAAATGAGCGCCGCAGCGGCGGCAATGGCAAGGCCAAGAATGGGCATGGGCGCTCCGGGTTACAGATCCCAAAGCGGTAGCGGCGCAAGCCGAAGCACCGCAACCCCAAATCTTACGCCTCTTCATCTCTCCCCTTGCGGGAGAGAAAGCGATTTCTTGGGCTTAGCCCTTCGCTAAGTCCTAGAAATCGCAAGAGAGGGGATCTTGGTGGGCACAGTGGCTCCGCACCCCCTCTCTGGCGAAAGCTTGCGGCGTCCCGCCAAATCACCCCGCGTAAAGCTGCAGCCCGCCATCCACGCGCAGCAACTGCCCGTGGATGAACTTCGCCTCCGGCGAGCACAGGAACACCACCGCGTCGGCGATTTCCTCCGGCTCCGCATAGCGGTCCATCGAGACCTTGTTGGAGTTCATCTTGTCCGGGTCGACCGTGCGGGTGGCCTGGAAGCGGGCGGTCTTGGCGGGCCCCGGGCTCACCACATTGACGCGCACGCCATGCTCGCGCACCTCGTCGGCGAGGCAGCGGGTGTAGTGGGTCACGGCGGCCTTGAGCGTGGCATAGATGCCGCCGCCCGAGACGCCGATATGCGCCGCCACGGAGGCGATGTTGACGACGATGCCGTGCTGGCGCTCGACCATCTGCGGCACGAAGGCCTGGGTCACCAGCATGGTGCCGATCAGGTTGTTGTTGGTCAGCGTGATCAGGTCATCATAGGTGATGCCGAGGATGTTGTTGGGCACCGGCTTGCCGCCCGCGGCACCGATATCGCCGCCGGCGCAGTTGACGAGGATTTCGACCGGGCCGAACTTCTCCTCGATCTCCTTCTTCATATTGTTGACCGCGTCGCGATCGCCAATATTGCCGGTGACGCCCATCGAGCGCACGCCCAGACCCTCGATGGTCTTGATCATGGCGCCGAGATTGTCCGCCTCACCGTACTTGGCGGCGGCGTCCCACGTCAGGTCATGCACCACCACATCAGCGCCGCGCGCCGCGAGCTTCCGCGCCATGACGCTGCCGAGACCGCGGCCCGAGCCGGTTACGAAAGCGATTTTTCCTGAAAGATCTTTCCCTGCCACAACGGCCTCCAATCACATAAGTCCAAGCGCTTTGAGGTTCGCGGCGCTCTTCCGGTACTGCCCGAGCTCGTAGTCGATCAATTCGTGGTCGGCGTTGCGCTGCCACGGGGTGCGCCATTCCTCGCCCGGCTCGAAGCGGTTCTTCTGCACGGCGAGCAGGCACGCGGCGAGGTCCTCGGCCTGCTTGGGCGCATAGCCGTGCCACCACTCTGACGTCAGCAGCTTGACGTGCCGGTCGTCCAGCGCGCCGATCTCGATGCAGGCGATCATCTCGTCATTGTGCTCGGCGAGGATGTCGAACATTTCCTTGTGCGGCACGGCGCCATCACCCGAGGGACAGCGCACGAGGCGGAAGCCATCGGGCTCCATCACGGCACGGTAGTCCTTGACGTGGCAGTGGCGCACGTAAGGCGCGATCACCCGGGTGAAATCAAGCGGCGACTCCGCCACCGGGAAGGTGTTGGCCATGTCGAAGACGATGCGGACGTTCGGGCCGTATTCGTCGCAGAAATTGACCAGCTCGCGGCTGGTGAAATCCTGGTGGTTCTCGATCAGCAGCACGACGCCCGCAGCGGTCAGCTTGGGCACGGCGGCCTGGAGCTTCTCGTGCACCGATGCGACCAGCTCATGCCACTTCGGGCCGGCGGCGGCGCGATCACCGCAGAGGATCGGGGTCAGCGCGACGCGGATGAACTGGGCGTCGAGCGCCTTGGCGCAGCGGATCAGCAGGTCCATGTCGCCATGCTGCAGCCCCGAGCTCAGCACGCGCTTCCAGCCGAGGGTATCGAGCCGCTGCTTCAGCGCTGCGAGCTCGGCTTCGGACATGTCCTTCAGCCAGCCTTCCCACAGCTCGATGGCCTTGCCGCCCAGTTCCTCGGTCAGCTTGATGAAGCCTTCGAGGCCGGCGCCGTTGGGGTTGTGGCGCGGCGTACCCGCACCCTGCAGGCCGAGATAATAGGTGAGGCCATAGGGGTTGAGGCCGGTCGTGAGTTTCATCGGATCACCGCAATTGCTTCAAGAATGACTGAGGCCAAGACCACAAGCTCGACTCTTCACCTCCCCCTTTATGGGGGAGGCCGGGAGGGGGCCGTCTCTATCAATTCGTATTATCGCAACCCCCCATCCACGGTGATGGATTGCTTGGTGATCATGCGGCTGTCGTCGGAGGCGAGGAACAGCACCATGCGGGCGATCTCGTCGCCGAGGAGCACGTGCTTCAGCGCCTGGCGCGACACCACGGCGTCGATCGATTCCTGGTTGGTGAACCACAGCCGCCGCTGCCGCTCGGTGATCACGGCGCCCGGCTCGATGGCGTTGACGCGGATATTGTCCTTGCCGAAGCCGCGGCCAAGCGCGCGGGTCAGGCCCACCACGGCGGCCTTGGCCGTCGCATAGACCGGCATGTTGTCGGCGCCGCCGCGCCAGGCGATCGAGGAGAAATTGATGATCGAGCCGCCACCCAGCTCCTGCATATGCGAGCGCACCGCCTGCGCCGCAAAGAACTGCGGCTTCAGGTTGATGTCGGTCGAGCGGTCCCAGTATTCCTCGGTGACGTCGTCGATGGCGTGGCGGTCGTCATTGGCGGCGTTGTTGACCAAGACGCCGATCGGCCCGAGCCGATGCTTGACCACATCGATGGCGGCGCGCAGCCCGGGGATGTCGGTGATGTCGCAGACGAGGAAGGTGGCGCCGGTCTCCGCCACCAGTTCCCTGCCCTCGGCTTCGAGGATATCGACGAACGCCACCTTGGCGCCGCAGTGGGTAAAGGCGCGGACGACATCGGCACCGATCCCCGAGGCCCCGCCGGTGACGAACACGACCCGCCCGGCAAGGCTGGGATAATTGGCAAACTCGGTAATTTCTCAGAACCTACTCTTTGAACATTCGCGCGTGCCGCCCCCACCCCTGTCCCCTCCCCCCGAACAGGGGGAGGGAAACGCTGCCACTAAGGCTAGAGCTTTCGTCTCCCTCCCCCTTCTGAGGGGGAGGGGACAGGGGTGGGGGTCGGCGCGCTCCGGGCCATCTGCGATAACTAGATCAGCCGCTGCGTCGCCGGATCGAACAGGCAGGCGCGCGTCATGTCGACGGCAAGCGGCATGTTCTCGCCGGTCTTGGGCGCTTCGTCCGGGCTGAAGCGGCCGACGACCTCGCGATCGCCGAACCTCAGCACGGCCATGGTCTCGGCGCCTGTCGGCTCCACCACTTCCACCGGGGCGCTCATCGTCGCGATGCCCGGCTTGTTGGTGGTGTTGGCGCTCTGCCGGCTCAGGTGCTCCGGACGGATACCCAGCACCACCTTCTTGTCGGTGGCGCGCTGTGCCACGCCATTATGCAGCGGCAGGTTGGCGACGCCGCCGTCGGCGAGCGGGAAGGTGACGGATGGAACACCGGCATTGCTGCTGATCTCGGCGCTGATGAAGTTCATCGAGGGCGAGCCCATGAAGCCGGCGACGAAGATGTTGGCGGGACGGTTGTAGATGGTGTCGGGCTCGTCGAACTGCTGCACTTCACCCTGGTGCATCACGGCAATGCGCGAGGCGAGCGTCATGGCCTCCACCTGGTCGTGCGTGACGTAGATGGTGGTCTTGCCGATGCGCTGGTGCAGCTTCTTGATCTCGGTGCGCATGTCGACGCGGAGCTTGGCATCGAGGTTGCTGAGCGGCTCGTCGAACAGGAAGAGCGCCGGATCGCGCACGAGTGCGCGGCCCATGGCGACGCGCTGGCGCTGGCCGCCCGAAAGCTGGCCGGGCTTGCGCTTGAGGAACGGCTCGATCTGGAGCAGCGCCGCCACGCGGGCGATGGTCTGCTCCTGCTCCGGCTTGGGCACGCCCCGGCTTTCCATGCCGAAGGCCATGTTCTCCTTGACGGTCATGGTGGGGTAGAGCGCGTAGGACTGGAACACCATGGCGATGTCGCGATCCTTGGGCTGCACCGAGTTCACCAACCGGTCGCCGATATAGATCTCGCCCGAGGTCACCGTCTCGAGGCCGGCGATCATGGCGAGCAAGGTCGACTTGCCGCAGCCCGAGGGGCCGACGAGTGCGATGAACTCGCCGGTATTGGCCTCAAGGTCGACACCCTTCAGCACTTCGACGGCGCCGAAGCTCTTACGCAGGTTCCTGATGGTCAAGGACGCCATTTATTTGATTGCTCCCTGGGTAAGTCCGCGGACGAAGTATTTTCCGCCGAAGAAATAGACGAGTAGAGGCGGCAGCGCGCCGATCAGCACGGCCGCACTCATCACGTCGTAGGTACGGACGGTGGTGCCGCTCATGGAGAGCGCGACCAGCGCCGCGGTGATGGGCTGGTTGGAACCCGAATTGAGCACCACGCCGAACAGGTATTCGTTCCAGATGCCGGTGAACTGCCAGATCACAGTGACGATCATGATCGGCGGCGACAGCGGGATGATGATCTTCCAGAAGATGCGCCAGAAACCCGCGCCGTCGATCCGCGCCGCCTTCAGCAGGTCGTCCGGAATGGACACGTAGTAGTTGCGGAAGAACAGCGTCGTGAACGACAGCCCCTGGATGCAGTGGACGAGGACCAGGCCGTAGACCGAGTTCGAAAGCCCGAGCTGGCCGAGGGTAAACGCCCACGGCAACAGGGCGATCTGTCCGGGCATGAACACGCCGAGCAGCATGAAGCCAAAGACGATCTCAGAGCCCGGGAACTTCCACTTCGAAAGGACGTAGCCGTTGATCGCGCCGAGGGCGGTCGAGATGATGGTCGCAGGCACGACCATCGCCACCGAGTTCCAGAAGTAGCGGGCAACGCCATTGCACTGGCCGCCGATACAGAAGTCGCTCCAGGCCTGTGGCCAAGCATCGAGCCGGAAGCTGTTGGGCAGCGAGATGAGGCCGTTGGCACCAATCTCGGCGTTGGTCCGGAATGAGTTCAGGACCACCACCGCCAGCGGGACGATGTAAACGATCGAGATCAGACCCAGCAGACCGTAGACAATGAGCCTGGAGATCAGGCGCCGGCGGCTGGCGATTCCCGCCTCGCGGTCTTCAACCGCGGCCGCACCAAAAACAGCGTCAGCCATTGTTCGCCTCCCTGCGCTGGCGCCAGACCAGGTAGATCGAGTACGGGACCAGCACGATGGCCAGGGCGGCCAACACCATCATTGCCGCGGCAGCGCCCTGCCCGATCTCTCCACGTTGGAACATGAAGTCGTAGACATAGGTGGCCGGGAAGGTGGTGGAGATGCCTGGGCCCGAGTTGGTGAGGGCGACGGCGAGGTCAAAGGTCTTGATGGCGAACTGCAGCAGCACCACCGCGACGGCGATGAAGATCGGCCCAATCGTTGGCAGGATCACCTTGCGGTAGGTGCGGAACCAGCTGGCGCCATCGATCTGTGCAGCCTTGATGATGTCGGGGTCGACCGACCTCAAGCCGGCGAGGAAGAGGGCCATCGAGAAGCCCGCGGACCCCCAGATACCGGTGATGATGATCGCCCAGATAGCGTTCTTGCGGTCGGTGGTCAGCGCGAACTGGAAGTCGGTCCAGCCCATCGCGTTGACCAGGAACTGGATGCCGCTCGAGGGATTGTAGAGCCACTGCCACACGGTACCGGTGGCGATGAAGCTGACGGCGAGCGGGTAGAGGAAAATCGTGCGCCAGAATGACTCGGCGCGGATCCGCTGGTCGATCAGGATGGCCAGCAGCAAGCCGAATGCCATCGAGATGGTGACGTAAAAGAGCGAGAAGAACAGCAGGTTGTTGTAGGCGACGCTCCAGCGGCGGTTGGTCCAGAGCGAGACGTAGTTCTCAAAGCCCTTGAAGCCGTAGCTGGGAAGCAGGGTCGAGTCACTCAGCGAGATGTAAAAGGTCCAGCCCGCGAAGACGAAGACGTAGACGAAAGATGCAACGATAGACGGCGCGATGACGAAGACGGGAGTCCACTTTTTGATGCGGTCCCACATACTCGTGCCAGCCGAAACGGACTGACCTGCAATAGCCAACTGACTTCCCTCCCAACCTGCCGCCAAGGGTGCCGGCCGCGGGCTAGAAGCACCGCGGCCGGCCGTCCTGGGAGGTTAGTTACATCTGAGCTTCGACGGCGTCGGCCATAAGGTTGGCCGCTTCTTCCGACGTCATCTCAGGCGTGTTCACGAACTCGGTGATCGTGTCCATCATCGCGCCGCGATACTTCTGGAGCACAGTCATGTTGTGGGCCATCGAACGGACCAGCGTGCCGCCTTCGATCGAAGCCTTGAGCGAAGCCTGGCTCTGCTGCTGGCAGACGTTGAAGCCGTCCTTCAGGTCGACATCGAGGCGAGCCGGGATCGAGCCCTTGGTGATGTTGAACACCTTCTGGAATTCCGGCGACAGGATCAGGCTGGCGAGCAGCTTCTGGCCTTCCTGGTAGTCGGGGTCCTTCTGCTTGAAGAACACCACCGAGTCCGAGTTCAGGATGAAGCCGTCACCGGCCCAATCGGTCGGGGACTGGCCGCACAGGATGTCGCCGCCGGGCTCATGGCCCACCGACTTGATCGCACCCAGTTCCCAGTCACCCATGATGAAGAACAGCGCGTCGCCGTTGACCATCATGTTGGAGGCGGTGTCGTAGTCACGGCCGGCGATGGCCGGGTCCATGTACTTCGAAACCATCAGGCGCATCTGGTCGAACGCCTTGATCATGCCAGGCGAGCGCAGGGCGTCGACATCGGCCTCGACGAAGGCCTTCTTGTAGAGTTCCAGGTCCTGGCCGTAGACGATGGTCTCGAAGGTGGTGGCGTCGGTCCAGTCGGCAGAAAGGTGCGCGAGGCAGACCTTGCCGGCGGCGACAGCCTTGTCGCAGGCGGCGTTGAAGTCAGCCCAGGTCTTGGGCAGTTCGGTCACGCCGGAAGCTTCCATGGCGGCCTTGTTGCCCCAGATCCAGTTGATCCGGTGGATGTTCATCGGGGCCGCGACCCACTTGCCTTCCGGCTTCATCACCGGCAGCAGTTCGGGCGCAACGACCGCATCCCAGTTCTCGGCCTTGGCGAGCTCGTCCATGTCGGCGGTGCCGCCAGTGGCGTTCCACTCGGCGATTTCCGGGCCCTTCAGCTGCACGGCAGCGGGGGCGTTGCCGGCAACCACGTCGGCGCGGAGCTTTGCCAGCGTGTTGGCGGTGTGACCGGCGATGGCGGTCTGCTCCCAGGTGCCGCCGGCAGCAGTGAACATCTCACCGAGCTTGGCAATGGAGGCAGCGTCGTTGCCGGATGCCCACTGGTGCAGCATGAGCACCTTGGGGGCGGCCATTGCGGTGCCCGAGAGCAGCGCAGCCGTAAGCAGCGTGGCCGCGGAAACCGCGACCTTGGTCCTGAAGTTCATTTGTGTCTCTCTCCCTTGAAAGCGCCCGTCTCCCACCCGGCTCTTATGGCCGACCTCTGTGGCTACTTGCGCTTTTCTCCCGGCGGTGCACATCCTCCTGCGCACCGTCGTATTAGTTCTATGGTGAACTTATTCGGCTTGTCAACGCGCTTGGGGAGGGGAGAGCGTGAACCGGATCGAGCTCAAATCTCTACTGGCTGACAGTGCTTTAGGCACGCCGTCCGGCCGTATCGTGCGCACCCTGAGCGAGCGCGGCGCGCTAAGCGCAACACAGATTGCCCGGTTGACCGGGTTAGCCAAATCGACCGTTTCCACGGCCCTCACCGAGCTTCGTCGCACGAAGATGGTGGTCGAGGTCGGCAGCGAATCTGCCGGCGGCGTCGGCCGGCCGGCGACGGCGCTGACGCTCAATCCGCGGGCCGGCACCTGCATCGGCATCCTGATCGGGCAGACCGAAATCCAGGTGATCCTCGCCGACGTTTCCCACAGCGTGCTGTCGGACCGTTCGGCCAATCTCGAGCTGGATTATTCGCCGGAAACGGCGATCCAGCACGTCCGGCAGCTGATCGCCGAGGCCTACGAGGGCCAGTGGCAGGGTCGCGATGGGCTGCTCGGAGTGGGCATCGCGGTGGGCGGCCCCGTCAATCCGGTGACCGGCAAGGTGCTGCGCGCCGGCGGCATGCCGACCTGGGCCGGCGTCGACATGCGCGAGCTGTTCGGCCCGATTTTCGAAGGCGTGCCGATCTTCTGCGACAACGAATCCAACTGCTCGGCCATCGCCGAAATGACCTGGGGCGCGGCGCAGGGACACGACGATTTCGTGGTCTATACGCTCGATCTCGGGGTCGGCGGCGCCATCGTCTCGGGCGGCCGGGTGCTGCGGGGCATCGCCGGCGGCGCCGGTGAATTCGGCCACGTGGTGCTCGATCCGCACGGCCCGCTCTGCCGCTGCGGCAATCGCGGCTGCATCGAGGTCTATGCCAGCTTCCGCGAGCCGCTGGCCGAGGCCGAACGGCATTTCGGGCGCTCGATGCGCCTCACCGACGTGGTGGACCTGGCCGTTGCCGGCGACGCCACCTGTCGCGGGCTGATCGCGCGGGCGGGGGAAGCCGGCGGGCACGGTCTCGGGCTGATCGGTTCGGTGTTCAATCCGACGCTGGTGGTGGTCAGCGGCCGGCTGGCGATGGCCGGCGACATCCTGATGCGGCCCCTGGCCGAGAGCTTTGAGCGCTACACGCTGGTCAAGCATGGGGACGTTCCCGACATGGCCCGCACCATCCTCCGGCCCAGCCAGTTCTCGGACAACGGCGCCTGCATGGGCGCGGTCGGGCTGGTGCTGCGCCACCACGGGCGGCTGCTGAACTAGGTGAGGCAGGATGTCCCGTCCGGGACATTCGGGGTTGCGCGGCCCCTCCCCTGTCGAACAATCTCCCGGCTCTTTGACGAAAAAAGGAGTCGGCGGCATGACCATCGCAATCATCGGGGGCACGGGATTTCTCGGCACCGCTACGGCGAAGCGGCTTAGGGAGCGCGGACACGAAGTACTGGTCGTGGCGCGCGGGCAGAGCCCGGTGGCGCTAGCCGACGGGGTGAAATTCGAGAAGGCCGACCGGACGGACGGCGACGCGCTGGCCAAGCTGCTGCAGGCCAACGGCGTCACCTCTGTCATCGACATCTTCACTATCAGCCTGCGCAACACGCAGCCGGTGATCGAGGCGACGGCCAAGGCCGGGGCGCGCTACATCATGGTCAGCTCGACCGACGTCTACTCGAACTATGGCGGCCTCTTGAAAAAGGAGAGCCCGGCAATCCGGCCGGAGCCGGCCACTGAAGACTCGCCGCTACGCTCCCTGCGCTACCCCTATCGCGGCAATTCGCGCCGGCCCCAGGGGGTCGAGGACGACCTGTTCGAGGACTACGACAAGATCCCGATCGAGGAGTTCGCACTCGCGCACGGGGCGCCGCAGGCAACGGTGATGCGGCTGCCGATGATCTTTGGGCCGGACGACAAGCAGCATCGCTTCGGCTGGGCCATCAAGGGCGCCAAGGCGGGCGAGCCCTTCCGCCTCGACCGGCGGGGTGCAGCCTGGCTCAACTCCTATGCCTATATCGACGATGTGGCGGAGGCACTGGCGCTGGCGGCCACCCTGCCCGAGGCGGCCGGCCGTATCTACAACGCCGCGCAGCCGTTCGTGCGCACGCAAGCCGACTGGGCCCGCACCATCCTGACGGTGATGGGTATCGACAGCGAAATCGTGCTGGTCGACGCCGAGGCCGGCGGAGCGCTGGCCGATCGTGCGGATTCCAGTGATCTCAGCTACCCATTAACGCTGGATTCCGCTCGTATCCGGGCGGAACTGGGCTACAGTGAAATCGTTCCCGAGGAACAAGCGTTGCGCCGCACCATCGAGTGGGAGCTGAGACAGAGCTAGCGATCCCGATAGCCGACCTTTTTCTGCCGGGATTGACTCGGGCGCGCGCTTCTTTAGTGTCACTAAAATCGCGAGGGCGCCCGTGCCAGTCTTGAAGTTCGAAAAACGTTCCGATCCGGCCGAGACGGTTACTCCGATCGACCCCAGCCTCGGCCAGCGCCTGCGCGACCGTCGCAAGGAACTGGGCAAGACGCAGCAGCAGGTGGCCGAAGAAGCTTCGCTGACGGTCGGCTTCATCTCGCAGATCGAACGCGGCATCTCCACGCCGTCGCTGGCCTCCCTCTACAACGTGGCCAAGGCGCTCGAAACCACGGTGGACATGTTCGTGTCCTCCGCCCCGGCGCGCAAGCACAGCGTGGTCAGCCATTCCGGCAAGCGGCAGACCTACAAGGTCGGCGGCACCTCGCGCTTCTATGAGTTCCTCGAGCGCGGCTTCCCCGATGCCAAGCTCAACGCCTGCCTGTCGCACGTGCCGCCCGGCCATGCGTCCGAGATGATGAGCCACGAGGGCGAGGACTTCGTCTATCTCGTGTCAGGCGAGATGCTCTACGAGGTCGATGGCATCGAATATCGCCTCGGTCCCGGCGACACTCTGCACTTCGACAGCCGCAAGCCGCATCGCGGCACCAATATCGGCACCGGCACGGCACTCGAACTCTGGGTGGGAACGATGAGGCTGTTCCCCGAATGAGCGTTGTCGACCCGGTGATCGCGAAGAAGCTCGGTACAGCCCTCGCGGCTGGTCCGACGCAGCTGTTTGCCGTGCTGTCGGAGCTGTTCACCTCCATCCCCGGCATCCGCACCGCGACCTTCATCGCGACGGCGCCGGACAAGAGCGTCACGCACCGGATCGGCACCTCGAACCCGGTGGATTTTCCCGTCGGCAATGTCGACCCGGTGGGCGACGACGTCTGGAGTAACACTGTCCTCAAGCAGATGAAGCCCCTCATCGGCGACAGCGTCGCCGGCATGGCCGCCTTCCTGCCCGAGACGGATGGCCTCGTCGCCATGGGCTATGGCGCCTGCTCGTGCTTCCCGATCGTGATTGCCGGCGAGACGCGCGGCGTCGTGGCGCTGCTCGGCGATGCCGGCATTTTCACCCAGGCGGCACTCGCCGCCATCAACACCCTTCTACCCATCGCTGCGCTGACCTTCACCTTCCAGGGGATCAGTAAACTGACCCAGGCGGGATCAGTAAACTGACCCAGGAGATCAGCGAGAGATGACGACTACGACGACAACCGGCCTCATCAGCCGGAGCCTCAAGATTTCAACCAGGGAGACTGTCATGCGTTTGTTCAAGACGCTTATGGCGGTTGCCGTCGGCGCGGTGATGACCGCGTCCGGAGCGATCGCCGAAACACCAAAGAATACTCTCGTCATCGCCGACGCGATCGACGACATCATCACGCTCGATCCGGCCGAAGTGTCGGAAGTCGGCGGCGTGCTTGCCAGCCAGCAGATCTACCAGCCGCTGGTCAGCTTCGATCCGGCCGATCCGACCAAGATCAACGGCGTCCTCGCCGAGAGCTGGTCGGTGTCGGAAGACGGCAAGACCTTCACCTTCAAGATGAACCCGAAGGCCAAGTTCGCCTCGGGCAATCCGGTGACGGCGGCCGATGCCGAGTACTCGCTGCAGCGCGTCATCCTGCTCGATAGCCGCATTTCGTTCATCCTCACGCAGTTCGGCCTGAACAAGGACAACGTGAAGGACAACATCAAGGCGATCGACCCGCAGACCCTGCAGCTCATCGTCGACCAGAAGTACGCCCCGAGCTTCGTGCTCTACGTGCTGTCATCCTTCACCGGCGGCATCGTCGACTCGACCATCGTCAAGCAGCACGAGGGGACCAAGGAAGACGGTTCCAACGACTACGGCAACGCATGGCTGAAGTCCGAGAATTCGGCTGGCTCGGGCCCTTACGTGCTGACCAAGTGGGATCCGAAGGTTTCCATCCTGCTCAGCCGCAACGAGAACTACTGGGGCACCGCCCCGGGCGTCGACCGCGTCTTCCTGCAGCACATGCCGGAGTCGGCGACGCAGCGTCTCGCGCTCGAGAAGGGCGACATCGACATCGCCAACAAGCTCGGCCCGGACGATATCGGCGCCGTGTCGGCGAACCCCGACGTGCAGGTGCTCGAGGGCGTGTCCTCGACGATGTACTATTTCGGCCTCAATGTGCGTAACCCGGCGCTGAGCAACCCGAAGGTCGTCGAAGCCATCAAGTGGGCCGTCGACTACCAGGGCATCGCCGATACTATCGGCAAGGGCACCATCAAGGTGCACCAGACCATGATCCCGGACGGGTTCCTTGGCGGTGGCATCAACTACAACCCCTACTCGCTCAACATCGAGAAGGCCAAGGCGCTGATCGCCGAGTCCGGCGTTGCCACGCCGATCAAGCTCGCGACCGTTGTCTGGAACGTGCCGCCCTACCCCGACTACGCCCAGGCCGTGCAGGCCACGCTGTCGCAGATCGGCGTCGATCTCGACCTGCAGGTGGTGGACGGCGGCCCATGGCTCGACCGCTACCGCTCGCACGATCTCGACATCTGGTTCGGCCTGTGGGGCCCGGACTATCCCGATCCGCACTCGAACGCCAAGGCCTTCGGCAATCATGATCCGTCGGATCCGGATGGCCAGAAGGGCAACCTCGCCGATCGCTTCGGCTGGGACTCGGGCAAGGTCTCTGAGCTCGTGAACCAGGCCGTGCAGGAGCAGGACGTCGAAAAGCGCAAGGCGCTCTACGACGAGGCCCAGCGCCTCCACACGGACACCTCGCCGTTCGTGTTCATGTTCCAGGACAGCCGCAAGGTTGCCATGCGTTCGAACGTCAAGGGCGTCGTGCTCGGCATCACGTTCTCCGACGACCGCTACGGCGGCGTGACGAAGGAATAACTCACAAGGGCCGGCGGTCCGCCGCCGGCCTCTTCCACCTGAGGCCACTGGCCTTGGAGATCCCATTTGAATTCGACTGCAGAGAACATGAGCCGGGTGCGTGGGTGCTTCGCATGAACCGCCCCCTTCGCCTCTTCATCGACATCGGCTCATGGCTGATCACGGTGGCGATTACGCTCGTCGGCCTTGCTGCCCTCACCTTCTTCATCGGCCGCGTGCTGCCGATCGATCCGGTGCTCTCGATCGTGGGCGAGAAGGCGACGCCGGAAGTGTACCAGAAGGTTTATCTGGAGCTCGGGCTCGACAAGCCGATCTGGGCGCAGTTCTGGGACTATCTGGGCAAGCTCCTGCGCGGCGACTTCGGCACCTCGTTCTCGACCTCACGGCCGGTTCTGACCGACCTCATGAACTTCTTCCCGGCAACGCTTGAACTGTCGACCATCGGCCTGATCATCGGCGTGCTGCTCGGCGTGCCGATGGGCGTCGCCTCGGCCTATTGGCACGAGAAGTGGCCGGACCACGTGCTGCGCGTCGTCGGCCTCGTCGGCTATTCGGTGCCGGTGTTCTGGCTCGGACTGGTCGGGCTGTTCGTCTTCTATTACCTGCTCGGCTGGGTGTCGGGCCCGGGCCAGCTCGATGTGTTCTATGTCGGGGTGGTCGACCGGATCACCGGGTCGATCCTGATCGACAGCGCCATCGCCGGTGAGTGGGAGATCTTCCTCAACGCCATCAGCCACATGACGCTGCCGGCGCTGCTGCTCGGCTATTACAGCCTCGCCTATATCTCGCGCATGACGCGCTCGGTTATGCTCGACCAGTTGAGCCGCGAGTACGTGCTGACGGCACGGCTGAAGGGCGCCAGCGAGTTCCGCGCCGTCGCCGGGCATGCGCTGCGCAATGCGGCTATCCCGCTCGTCACCGTCATCGCGCTCTCCTATGGCGGACTGCTCGAGGGCTCGGTGCTGATCGAGACGATCTTTTCGTGGCCGGGCATCGGCAACTACATCTACTCGTCGCTGTTCGCAGCCGACATGAACGCCGTGCTGGGTGGCACACTCTTGGTCGGCGTGGTGTTCGTCCTTCTCAACATGCTGAGCGACGTGCTGTACCGCGCACTCGATCCGCGCTCGCGGGAGTTCGCGAAATGAGCGTCACCCCCGATCTGGTCGACGATCCGAAGCGCGCGGTGCGCGCCGCCCGCTGGGCCGAATTCAAGATCTTCACCCGCCGCTTCATGCGCAACCCGCTCGGCGTGGTCGGGCTGGTCATTGTCGTGCTTCTGCTGCTCTGCGCCGCGTTCGCGCCGCTGCTGGCGACGCACGACCCGTATCTGCCAAGCCTCGGCGACAGGCTTGCCGCCCCCAGCACCACCTTCTGGCTTGGTGCCGATGAGCTCGGCCGCGACATCTACTCGCGCGTGATCTACGGCTCGCGGCTGACGCTCTTGATCGTGGCGCTGGTCATCGTCACTTCGGCGCCGATCGGGCTGATCATCGGCGCGGTCTCCGGCACGGTCGGCGGCTGGGTCGACGTGATTTTCATGCGCGTCACCGACGTGTTCCTCGCCATCCCCAAGCTGCTCCTGGCGCTGGCGTTCGTCGCGGCGCTCGGGCCCGGCATCACCAACGCGGCGCTCGCCATCACGCTCACCGCCTGGCCGCCGTACGCGCGCCTCGCGCGCGCCGAAGCGCTGGTGGTGCGCAACTCGGACTACGTCAACGCCGTGCGCCTCGCCGGTGCCAGCGAATTCCGCATCATCGTGTTCCACGTCATCCCGATGTGCCTCAGCTCGGTGATCGTGCGCATGACCTTCGACATGGCGGGCATCATCCTCACCGCCGCCGGCCTCGGCTTCATCGGGCTCGGCGCACAGCCACCGCTGCCCGAGTGGGGCGCGATGATCTCCACCGGCCGCAAGTTCATCTTCGATCAGTGGTGGGTGGCGACGGTGCCGGGCATCGCGATCTTTACCGTGTCGCTCGGCTTCAACCTGCTCGGCGACGCGATGCGCGACCTGCTCGACCCGCACCTGAGGCAGCGTAAATGAGCAACCTCGTCGAGATCGAGAACCTCCACATCGCCTTCCGCAATGACGAGGGCGGCTACAACGATGCGGTGCGCGGTGTCTCGCTGTCGCTCGGCCGCGAGAAGCTTGGCATCGTCGGCGAGAGCGGCTCGGGCAAGAGCCTCACCGGCCGTGCCCTGCTTGGCGTGCTGCCGCCTTATGCGCGGATCAGCGTCGACAAGATGATGTTCGACGGCATCGACTTGAAGTCGGCCAGCCCGAAGCTTCGCCGGTCGCTGCGTGGTGGCCGCATGGGGATGATCCTGCAGGATCCGAAATTCTCGCTGAACCCGGTGATGACCGTCGGCAAGCAGATCGTCGAGGCCATCCGTATCGGCGATCGCCGCATCTCCGGCGGCGAGGCGAAGAAGAAGGCGCTCGGCATCCTCGAGGCGGTGCACATCCGCGAGCCGGAGCGGGTGTACAAGCTCTACCCGCACGAACTCTCGGGCGGCATGGGCCAGCGCGTCATGATCGGCATGATGGTGGTGCGCGAGCCGGACCTGCTGATCGCCGACGAGCCCACCTCGGCGCTCGACGTGACGGTGCGAACCCAAGTGCTGTCCATCCTCGACGAACTGGTGACCCGTCGCGGTATGGGCCTGATCTTCATCAGCCACGACCTCAACCTCGTGTCGAAGTTCTGCGACCGGGTGATCGTCATGTACGCGGGCCGCATCGTCGAGAGCATCGAAGCCAACCGCCTGCACGAGGCCACCCACCCGTACACGCGTGGATTACTTTCGTGTCTGCCCGCCATCGACGGCACGCTTGAACCGCTGCCCGTGCTCAATCGCGACGCAAGTTGGGCGGAGGCCTGAAGCATGCTGGAAGTTCATGATCTAAGTGTAGACTTCAGCGGCACTTTGGCCGTTCGAAACACTGGATTTCTAGTCGATTCCGGCGAAAGCTTCGGCCTCGTCGGCGAGTCCGGCTCGGGCAAATCGACGATCCTCCGCACCATCATGGGCCTCAACGCCAACTGGACTGGCAGCATCGCGGTCGATGGCCTCGACGTCCGGAAAACCCCGCGAAAACAACTCGCCAGGGTGGTCCAGATGGTGTTCCAGGACCCCTACTCCTCGCTGCACCCGCGCTACGTCATCGGCCAGCAGATCGCAGAACCCATGAAAATCAATGGGATAGCGAACCCGGAGCGCCGCACCGCCGAACTTCTGGAGCTGATCGGCCTCGGCGCCAAGTTCCAGTTCCGCTTCCCGCACGAGCTCAGCGGCGGCCAGCGCCAGCGCGTCGCCATCGCCCGGGCCCTGGCGCTGAGCCCTAAAGTGCTGCTGCTGGACGAGCCGACCTCGGCGCTCGACGTCTCGATCCAGGCCGAAATCCTCAACCTGCTCAACCGCTTACGGAAAGAGCTCGGCCTCACGTTCGTGATCGTCAGCCACGATCTCGCTGTCATCAGCTACATGTGCGAGCGGCTGATGGTGATGCGCAACGCCCAGCCGGTCGAGACCCTGACCCGCGAGCAACTCCGCTCCGGCGCCATCGCCGCGGACTACACCAAGGCGCTGATCGCCGCCGCCTGACCCTCAGCTCCCTTCTCCACAGCCGGCCGGCCTCCAGTTGACTCTCCGCCGCTATGGCTGCTAATACGCATTAGCTGCTAATACGTATTAGCGACTTTGGGAGGATCGGTTGGCCAAGGGCGGACGGCTTACGCAGCGGGATATTGCCCGGCTTGCCGGGGTCAGCCAGGCCACGGTTTCCCTGGTGCTCAACGACGCCAAGGCGGCCGAAGGGCGCATTCCCGACGAGACGCGCGAGCGGGTGCAGAAGGCGATCCGCGAGACCGGCTATGTCGCCGATCCGATCGCGCGCCGCATGGCCAAGGGCCTCAACCGCATCCTCGGCGTCTTCACCTATGAGCCAGCTTTCCCCAGTGCGCAGGCTGACTTCTTCGCGCCGTTCCTGTTCGGCATCGAGGAAGCGGCGCAGACGCTTGGCTACGACCTGCTGCTGCTCACGGGGGCACCGAGCCAGCGTGGCAAGCGCAAGATCTTCCACGAAAACAACCGGCTACGCCTCGCCGACGGCTGCCTGATCCTCGGGCGTGAGTTCGACCGCGCTGAGCTGAAGCGGCTGGTACAAGGCGACTATCCGTTCGTCGCCGTGGGCCGCCGCGATCCCGTTGGTGCGCCGGTGCCCTATGTCGGCGCCGACTATGTCACCGGCACGGCGGAGATGGTGCGCCGGGCCAAGGCGAAGGGGCACACGCGGTTGGCCTATGTCGGCCCCGGCAAGGGTGCGGAATCGTCGGTCGATCGCTGGACCGGGTTCAGTGCGGCGCTCGGGGATGCAGAACTCGCGCTGCACATCACGGAGGTCGGCGGCCCTGCCCTGCCGGTGCTCGAGGCGATCCGCAAGTCGGGCGCCACGGTGGTGTTCTTCACCGAACTGGCGGACGCCGTGGTGGTCGAAGCTGCGGCGCGTTCGCAGATGCTGTCGGTGCCGGGCGACCTCTCGATCGTGGTGCTCGGCAGCCATATCCGGCCGGTGCAGTCCGGGACGCGGTTCACCACTTTCTCGATCCCGCGCGAAGAGATGGCGCGGCGCGCCACGCAGATGCTGGCCGAGCGGATCGAAGCCAATTCCGAGGGCGGGCAAGTGCTGCTCGCCTGCGAACCGGTCGAAGGGGAAACCCTCGGCACTCCCAACCTAGCGGCGGATTTCAAGTGAAAGAGTTTTCGGCAGATATCGCGATCATCGGCGGCGGCCTCGGCGGCGTTGCGGCGGCGCTCGGGGCACTGCGCGGCGGGCGCACCGTGGTGATGACGGAGGAATACGACTGGATCGGCGGGCAGATGACCAGCCAGGCCGTGCCGCCCGACGAGCACAGCTGGGTCGAACAGTTCGGTATCACCCGCAGCTATCGCGCGCTGCGCAACGGCATCCGCCAGTACTATCGCGACCATTTTCCGCTGACCGAAAAGAGCCGCGCCTGGGGCGATCTCAACCCGGGCGGTGGCTTCGTGTCGCGGCTCTGCCACGAACCGCGGGTGGGGCTGGCGGTGATGGAGGCGATGCTGCTGCCCTATCGTGGCGGCGGCAAGCTCACCGTGCTGCAGCCTTACAAGCCGGTATCGGCGGAGACCGATGGCGACCGGGTGCGGGCGGTCACGCTTCGGCATCGCGACAGCGGCGAGCGGATCGTGGTGTCGGCGAAGTACATCATCGACGCGACGGAACTTGGTGACCTGCTGCCGATGACCGGTACGGAGTACGTCAACGGCTTCGAGTCGCAGGCGGAGACGGGCGAACCCTCAGCACCGAGTGTGGCGCAGCCGGACAACCAGCAGGCGGTCTCGATCTGCTTTGCCATCGACCATGTCGACGGCGACCAGCGGATCGACAAGCCGAAGAACTACGAGAAGTGGCGCGCCCTGACGCCGAGCTTCTGGGGCGGGCCGCTGATCGGCTTTCGCGCGCCGCATCCGCGGACCCTCCTGCCGACCGTGCGCAGCTTCACACCGAACCCGGACGACGATCCGACGCTGGTCGACGCGGACCAGCGCAAGAACCCGGGCGACGGCAACCTCTGGACCTTCCGGCGCATCGCGGCGCGCGGCAACTTCGTGCCCGGTGCCTACCAATCGGACATCTGCCTCGTGAACTGGCCGATGCTCGACTATTTCGAGGCGCCGATCATCGACGTGCCCGAGGATGTCTACCAGGCTCGGCTTGCCGAGGCGGCCGAGCTCTCGATGTCGGTGTTCTACTGGCTGCAGACCGAGGCGCCGCGTGAGGATGGCGGCCAGGGTTTCCCCGGCCTGCGGCTGCGCGGCGATGTCACCGGCACCAGCCACGGACTGGCGATGGCGCCCTATATCCGCGAGAGCCGGCGTATCCGGGCGGTGACCACGATTGTCGAGCAGGACCTCAGCTATGCGACGCGCGGCGAACAGGGCGCGGTGAACTATCGCGACAGCGTCGGCATCGGCATGTACCGGCTCGATCTCCACCCTTCGACCGGCGGCGACAACTATATCGACGTCGCCTCGTGCCCGTTCGAGATCCCGCTCGGCGCACTACTGCCGCAGCGGATGACCAACCTGCTGCCGGCCAGCAAGAACATCGGCACCACGCACATCACCAACGGCTGCTACCGGCTGCACCCGATCGAATGGAACATCGGCGAGGCCGCTGGGCTGCTCGCCGCGCATTGCCTCAACGAGGGGCTGACGCCGCACCAGGTGCAGGCCGATGACGCGAAGCTGGGCGATTTCCAGGACCGCCTCGCCCTCGAGGGGATCGAAACCCGCTGGCCGGATGTGCGCGGCTACTAGCGGAACCTCACAACCAAGAACCGCACCGAGACTGCACAAGGAGGAACATGATGAGACTGAGGACCATTTTCGCCGGACTGGCGATGACCACTACCGCCCTTTCCGCCCTTGCCGCCCCGGCAATGGCGGAGGACCTGCGCATGGCGATCTGGAGTGCCAACGAGGCACACCTGGCGCTCTTCAACGGCATTGCCGATGAGTACGAGGCGGCGCATCCGGGGGTGAACATCACCTTCGACTCGCTGCCGTTCGACGGCTACACGACGACGCTGACCACGCAGATCGCCGGCGGCAATGCGCCGGACCTCGCTTGGATCCTCGAGACCACGGCGGGCGACTTCGTCAGTTCGGGGGCACTGTCGCCGCTGAAAGCAACGTTCGAGGGGGCGGCGGACTACAACCTCGCCGATGTGACCGAAAGCGCGCTGGCACTGTGGACGGCCGGCGGCGAGATCTACGCATACCCGTTCTCCACCTCGCCGTTCGGCATGTTCGTCAACAACGACGTCATCAAGGCCACCGGCCAGAAGACACCGGCCGAGCTGATCGCGGCGGGCGAGTGGACCTGGGACAATGCCGAGGCTATCAACACGGCGGTCTCCGCGGCGGGCAAGCAGGGGCTGATCGTCCGCGATTTCGACTACAAAGTCTGGGACAACCTGGCCGCCATCTGGAACGGCTGGGGCGCCTCACCCTGGAGCGCCGACGGCAAGACCTGCACGTTCACCGAGCAGCCGATGGTCGATGCGATGACGTTCATCCACAAGGCCATCTTCACCGACAAGGCAATCCCCGGCCCTGGCGTCACCGCCGACTTCTTTGCCGGCGACGCGGCGATGACCATCACCCAGATCAGCCGCGCCTCGCTGCTGCCCAAGGAGAACCCGTTCAGCTGGGATCTCGTGCCGCTCCCGGCTGGTCCGGCAGGTGAGTACGCGGTGATCGGCCAGGCCGGTATCGGGGTCTTCGCCTCGGGCAAGAACCCGCAGGTGGCGGCCGACTTCCTCGCCTTCTTCACCAGCCCGGAGAACGCCAAGAAGCTCGCACAGTTCTTCCCGCCGCCGCGGGCGAGCCTGCTGACCGCCGAAGTGCTGGGCGCCGCTAATCCGAAGCTCTCTGCCGAGCAGATCGAGGCCGTGGTGATCAAGGGCATCTCGACCGGCAAAGTGAAGCCCGGTCATGCCGGTTTCGCCGAGATCCAACAGACGGCCCGCGCGGCACTTGATGCCCTGTGGGTGCCGGAAGCAGACGTCCCGGCCGTGCTGAAGTCGGTCTGCGACCGCATCCAACCGATGCTCTAACCTATCCGGCGAGGGCGTCCGCGCCCTCGCCACCTTCAAGGATTTCTCATGCCCTTCGCCGCGCCCACAGCTGACCGAACGAGCAAGCGGCCGTTCTGGACGACGGACCGGCGGGACAGGCTGGCCGGGTACCTGTTCATCGCCCCGCAGCTGATCGGCATCGTCGTTTTCGTGCTGATCCCGCTGGCGCTGGTGTTCTGGTATTCGCTGCACGAGTGGAACGTGCTGGCCGGGACCTTCCGCTTCGTCAACGACGCGAACTACCAGAAGCTCGCGGCGGATCCGGCGCTGCCGGAGGTGCTGACCGCGACGGCGATCTTTTCGGCCGGACTGGTGGTGTTCAACCTGAGCCTGGCGTTGCTGTTGGCTGTGCTGGTGAACCAGAAACTCAAGGGGATCACCGTATTCCGGACGATCTTCTTTTCGCCGGTGGTGGTGTCGCTGGTCGCCTGGACCATCGTCTGGAGCTTCCTGCTTCAGGCCAATGGCGGCATCAACGGGTTGCTGCAGGTTATCGGTATCGAGGGCCCCAACTGGCTGCGTTCGCCGCCCACCGCGATGCTCTCGGTCATCGTGGTGCAGGTGTTCAAGAATGTCGGCCTCAACATGGCGCTGTTCCTTGCGGCCCTGCAGGGCGTACCGCGCGAGCTCTACGAAGCCGCACGGATCGACGGCGCAGGCCGGTGGACGCAGTTCCATTCGATCACGCTGCCGCTGATCTCGCCGACCGTGCTGCTCACCATGATCATCACCATCGTGGGCTCGCTACAGGTGTTCGCGCAGATCGCGGTGCTCACGCAGGGCGGGCCGGGGATGTCGACGACGGTGCTGGTCTACTACCTCTACCAGCAGGCGTTCCAGTTCCATCGCTTCGGCTACGGCGCCACCATCTCCATCGTCCTGTTCCTGATCGTCGCGGTGCTGACCTTCGCGCAGTGGCAGATGCGCAAACGGATCGTCTTCTATGAAAACTGACCTCTCACCGCGGGTCCGCGTCGCGCTCTATGGGCTGCTCTGCGTGCTCGCCATCCCGTTCGTGTTTCCGACCTGGTGGATGGTGACGAGCTCGGTGAAGCCGATCTCGGACATCTTCGCGTTCCCGCCGGAGATCATCCCGCGCAGCTTCGACTGGTCGACCTATTCCGAGGTGTTCCGGCTGCAGCCCTTCGCGCAGCAATACTGGAACTCCTGCTACATCGCGGCGATCGTCACGATTGGCACGATGCTGGTGTCGTCGCTCGCCGGCTATGCCTTCGCGCGCATCAAGTTTCCGGGCGCGAACGTGCTGTTCATGGTGGTGCTGCTGGGGCTCTTGATCCCGAGCGAAGTGACCATCGTGCCGCTGTTCCAGATGTTCCTCAAATGGGGGATGGTGAATACGCACTGGCCGCTGATCCTCGTGCCGATCTTCGGGGCGCCGAGCGTGTTCGCGACATTCGTGATGCGGCAGTTCTTCATCGCGCTGCCGGTGGAGCTGGAAGAAGCGGCGCGGGTCGATGGGCTCGGGCGGTTCGGCATCTTCTGGCAGATCGCGCTACCCTTGGCGAAGCCGGCGCTGGCGGCGGTCGCGATCTTCACCTTCCTCCACTCGTGGAACCTCTATCTCGAGCCGATCGTGTTCCTGACGTCGCCGGGTAACTTCACGCTGCCGCAGGCGCTGACGCAGTATGTCGATGTGTACCAGGGGCCGATGTGGAACATTCAGCTGGCGGCGGCGACGCTGACCGCGCTGCCGGTGCTGATCGTCTTCATCTTCGCGCAGCGCCAGTTCATCGAGGGGCTCGCGCATACCGGGCTCAAGGGCTAGCCGTCAGTCGTCGAAATGACCCCAGTTGGCGAAGGTGCCACCTTGCAGGCGGGTGACGACCGGGTCCGGCTGCGGCCACTCGGTCTTGCCTTCGGGCAACGGCTGTTCGCTGGCCGAGTGCTGTGGACGCCAGCCGAGGGTCTGGTCCGGATCGTTGAGATACCAGGCGCCCTCGTTGTCTGAGATGGCGAAGACGGTGCGATAGCCGAGGTCGGGGGCGTCGAGGGCAGTGGTGACGAGGCCCACCAGATCGTCCCGGTGGACGAAGAGCTTCAGGTCGCGCTGCGTGTTGGACGGGTTGGCAGCGCAGATGCGAATGCTCATGCAGCCGATGCCGAACTTGTCGTGGTAGAGCCGGCCGAGGTTTTCGCCGAACAGCTTACTGACGGCATAGAGCGTGTCAGGTCGGAGCTCGGAGTGGATATCGAGCGGCACCTCGGTGGCGGGATGCATGCCCAGCACGTGATAGGACGAGGCGTAGATGACGCGGGGGACACCGGCTTTGCGGGCGGCGTCGAAGATGTTGTACGTGCCGACGATGTTGGTATCGAGTATCTGCTGCCACGGCGCCTCCTTGGACATCCCGCCCAGATGCACCACTGCTGAGATGTCCCGACGTACCAGGTCATCCACCGCCGCCCGGTCGGCCAGATCGGCGAGGACCACCGTCCCACCGTCCACAGGCGCTGTGATATCGGTGGCGAGGAACGCCCTGCCCGCTTCGGCAAACCTCGACCGGAAATGGGTGCCGAGCCTGCCGGCGGCTCCAGTCAACAGGACTTGCGGCATAGGTTTCCTCAGGCGGGAGCCGAGAGCCGCAGGCGCGGATCGGGGCGGGGGACGGCGCGGATCAGGGTTTGAGTATAGGGATGCTCGGGCCGCTCGCAAATCTGCGCTACGTCGCCGATCTCGACGATCTTGCCGTTCTTCATCACCGCGACGCGGTCGCAGAAATAGCGGATCACCGAGATGTCGTGGCTGATGAACAAGTAGGAGAGGCCATACTCGTCCTGCAGCCCGCGCATCAGGTCGAGCACCTGGTGGCGCAGCGAAACGTCCAATGCCGAAGTGGGCTCGTCGGCAATGATCAGGCGAGGCCGCAGCGCGATGGCGCGGGCGATGGAGATGCGCTGCCGCTGGCCGCCGGAGAAGGCGTGCGGGTAGCGCTCGCCACCATCGGCGGGGAGACCGACGCGCATCAGCAGTTCCGCCACCCGGTCGCGCATCTGGCGCTCGGTCATGGTGGTGTTGGTGCGCAGCGGCTCGGAGATGATCTGGTAGACGGTCATCCGCGGGTTCAGCGACGAGTGCGGGTCCTGGAACACCATGCGCACTTCGCTGTAGAGCGACTTCATCTCGCGCTTCGACAGGCGGGCGATATCGACCTCGACGCCATCGCCGCGCCAGTAGTTCACTTGCCCGCCGGTGGGCGTGTAGATGCGGAGCAGCGTGCGGCCGAGTGTGGTCTTGCCCGAGCCGCTCTCGCCGACGACGCCGACGGTCTCGCCCTTGTTGATGGTGAGGCTGACGCCGTCGATGGCCTTGAGATAGGCGGTGGGCTTGCCGAGGATACCGAGGTTCAGCGGGAAATGCAGCGAGAGGTCGCTGATCTCGGCGATCGGGGATTCCTCGGCTGGGCGCGGCGGGCGGGGCGCCGGCGTTTCGAGCTTCAGCACCGAGCCGAGCAGCGCTTTGGTGTAGGGCTGCTGCGGCCGCTCGAACAGGTCGAAGACATCGGCCTGCTCCACCATCTCGCCCTTGAACATCACCATAACGCGGTCGGCGATCTGCGCGACGACGCCCATATCGTGAGTGATAAACAGCACGGCCATGCCGCGATCGCGCTGCAACTCGCGCAGCAGCGACAGGATTTCGGCCTGAGTGGTGACGTCGAGCGCCGTGGTGGGCTCATCGGCGATCAGGATTTCCGGGTTGCAGGAGAGCGCCATGGCGATCATGGCGCGCTGGCGCATGCCGCCGGAGAACTCGAAGGAATAGCGATCGAGCGCCGCTTCCGGATTGGGAATACGGACGCGATCGAGCAGTGCAGCGGCGCGCTTTCGCGCCTCTTCCTTGCTGATCTTCTCATGCAAGAGGATGGCTTCGATGATCTGGTGGCCGATGGTGTGGACCGGCGACAGACTAGACATCGGCTCCTGAAAGATCATGGCGATGCGCCGGCCCCGCACCTCGCGGATGCCGCGGCCGAGCGCGCCGAGCTTGACGATGTCGACCTCGCCACTGCCGGTATCGAGCAGGATTTCTCCGGCGGTGATGCGGCCGGGCGCGGCGACGAGTTGCAGGATGGCGCGGGCGGTGACGCTCTTGCCCGAGCCGCTTTCGCCGACGAGGCACAACGTTTCTCCGCGGGACAGGCTGAAGCTGACGCCCCGCACCGCATGCACCACGGATTTGTGCACCGGGAACTCGACGGCGAGATCCTTGACGACGAGGACCGGTTTGGCGTTGGGCGTGTCGTTACTTGGCATAGGGATCAGCAGCGTCGCGGACGCCGTCTCCGAGGAAGTTGAGCGACAGCACCGCCACCACCACGCAGATGCCGGGGACGAACAGCCATGGCGCCTGGGTGATGGCGCGGAGGTTTTGCGTGTCCTGCAACAGCACGCCCCAGCTGACGATCGGCGGCTGCAGCCCGAGGCCGAGGAAGCTGAGCGCGGTTTCCGCAAGGATCATGTGCGGGATGGCGAGGGTGACAGCGGCGATGATGTGCGAGTAGAGGCTCGGCATCATGTGACGCATGATCAGCCGGAACTCGCTGACCCCATCGAGCCGCGCCGCAATGACGAAATCGTCGGTGCGAAGGCTGAGGAAGCGGCCGCGCACCACGCGGGCAATCTCGGTCCAGCCGATCAGCGACAGGATGACGAGGATCGAGAAATACACCTGCAGCGGCGGCCAGTCCTTCGGCATGGCGGCCGCCAACCCGAGCCACAGTGGAATGGTCGGTACCGAGCGGATGAACTCGATGACGCGCTGGATCACGCGATCGACCGTGCCGCCGCGATAGCCCGAAATGCCGCCGAGGATCATGCCGATGACCAGCGATAGGCTGACCCCGACAAGGCCGATCGACATCGAGATGCGCGTGCCGTGGATGGTGCGGCTGAGCAGGTCACGACCCAACCGATCGCCACCGGCGAGGAAGAACGGTTTGCCCTTCTCGAGCGGGCCGATGAGGTGGAGATCGGCGTCGAACAGCCCCCACATCTTGTAGCTCTGGCCGCGGACGAACAGGCCGATCGGGATGATCTCGGTCGGCTTGGGCGTGAAGACGCGCCGGAAGCTCTTGGCATCGACCTTGATATTGAAGCCGGTGACATGCGGCTGGAAGGTCGAGCCGCCGGCGCCATCGTCGACGAACCAGCCGATGGTCTGTGGCGGCACGTAGGTGAAGCGCGGATCGAACTTGGCCGGGTCCTGCGGCGCGAGGAACTCGGCGAACAGCGCGACGAAGTAGATCAGCCCGACGATGAACAGCGAGAGCAGCGCCAGCTTGTGCTTCTTGAACTTGTACCAGAACAGGGTCCACTGGCCGGCGGCCTGCAAGCGCCCGGCTGTGAGCTGCTGATCGAGCAGACCGGCTTCGATGTCGGTGGCTTCGGTGGGCGCGCTCATGACAGCCGGATCCTGGGGTCGGAGATGGCGAGCAGGATGTCGGAAACCAGCGTGCCGATGAGCACGAGCCCGCCGCTCAACAGGATGAAGGCACCGGCGAGGTACATGTCCTGGCTCTTGAGCGCCTGCAGCAATAGCGGGCCGGCGGTGGGGAGGTTGAGCACAGTAGAGACCACCAGCTCGCCCGAAATCAGCGCCGGCAGCACCCAGCCGACTGTGGAGATGAAGGGGTTGAGCGCCACGCGCACCGGATAGGTTAGGATGAGTCGCATCTCGGGCAGCCCCTTCGAACGGGCCGCCTCGACATAGGGCTTGTGCAGTTCATCGAGGAGATTCGCCCGCATCACACGGATGAGCGAGGCGGTGCCGGCGGTGCCGAGAACGAAGATCGGGATCCAGGCGTGGGTGATGAAGTCCCACACCTTGGCCAGCGAGAACGGCGCGTTCTCGAAGGCCGGCGAGAACAGGCCGCCGACCGAGACGCCGAACCACATGGTGGTGGCATAGAGCAGAACGATGGCGAGGAGGAAATTGGGAGTCGCCATGGCAAGGAAGGCGAAGGCGGTCGCCACATAGTCGGTGACCGAGTACTGCCGCACCGCCGAATAGATGCCGATGGGCAGCGAGAAGGCCCACATCAGCATCAGCGTCAGCACCGAGATCAGCGCCGTCATTCCCATGCGGCCCCAGATCAGCTCGGTGACCGGTTGGTTCCACTCGAAGCTGTCGCCGAAATCGCCGCGCAGGACGATGCCGCCGATCCACTTGAAATACTGGACCACGACATTCTCGCCGAGCCCGTAGCGCTCGCGGAGGCTGTTGAGCACGGCGCTGTCGACGGTCTCGCCCGACTGCGCGATCTGCGCGGCATAGGTTGAGACGTAGTCGCCCGGGGGCAGTTGGATGACGGTGAACGCGAGGATCGAGATCGCCACCATCGCCGGGATCATACCGGCTATTCGCTTGAGGATGTAGAGGAGCATGAACCGCCCGTGCGTTGGGCGATCCGGCGGATGGACTCCGCCAGATCGCGCGTTCGGTGACTACTGCTTGAAGTAGAACTGCTCGGTATTCAGCGTACCCGGGTCCGGATGGATCCAGCCAGTGGGGGTATCGTCCGGCACGTTGCCGAGCTTGTTCGATACCACGGAGAAGCCCTGGATCGCCGAGCTGACGCCGATCTGGTAGAACTGCTCGGCACTGATATCGAGCAGCTGGCTCACCAGCTTCGCCTGTTCGTCGACGTTCGACGTGGCCTTGATCTGGTCGTAGAGCGACCACTGCTGCTTCACGTAATCCGGCGGCTCGACCCCACCGTCCTTGATGTAGAACTTGGCCCAGTCGACGGCGAAATTCGACTCCGTGGAGAACGGGAAGTAGTCGCGCGGATCGATGTAGACGTCGATGCCGCCCGAGGTTGCGCCCCACACCACGATGTCGTGCTGGCTGGCGGTCTTTTCCTCGTAGAAGCGGGTGCGATCCATGGCGGTGAAGCGGGCATCGACCCCGACCGCCTGCCAGTACTGCACCAGGAGTTCCGCGACGTCGGCCATGTTGCCGAGCGCAGTCACCGCGGCGACGTTCACCACCAGCGGGCTGCCGTCTGGTGCAAGGCGCAGGCCGTTAGCGCCGCGCTTGTCGAGCCCGATGGAGTCGAGCAGACGGTTGGCTTCGTCGGCGTTGTACTCGAGATACTGGGTCGCCAGCTTCTCGTTGTAGAACGGCGTGCCCTCAAGCGGCGCGACCTGTCGCGGCGTCCCCTGACCCAGATAGACCGTATCGATGATGGCCTGGCGGTCGAGCGCATGCGACAGTGCGATACGGAAGTCCTTGTTCGAGAAGATCGGCGCCTTCACCGCATCATGCGAGTTGAGGTTCACCGAGATGGTCAGCGCGTTGCCGACGCGGGACTCGCGCGGGCTGAGGCGGAAGTTGCCGGCCTCCTGGCCCTCCGACAGCACCGGCAGGTTGGTGGTGTTGGCGGTGTGGCGAACTTCGTAGTCGATCTCACCGGCCAGCACGCTGAGCAGCAGCGTCTGCGCTTCGGCATTCACCGACATGCTGAGCCCGTCGATATAGGGCAGCTGGTTACCGGCGGTGTCGACCTTCCAGTAATACGGGTTGCGCTCGAGCGCGACGCGGGTGGCGCCGGCAACGTATGGCTCAGTGATCCGCCACGCCTCGATCGTCGGGCGATCCGGGTTGCGCCAGCGCTGGATGTTTTCGATGCCGACGCCGCACATGTTGACCATCTGCTCGGCCCAGTCGGCGACGCCTGCCGCCTTGGCCTGGGCATCGGCATCCGCGTTGTACTTGGGCAGGAACTGGCTGCAATAGGCCTTGCTCAAGAGCGTCAGCTGCACGCCATAGACACTGGCGGCATTGAGGATGAAGAGGCCGTTCGGTTTGGTCCACGACAGGGTGAACTCGGTGGGCGAAGCGACGGAGATCGTCGGCAGCTCGCCCTCGACCGTCAGCCAGCCCGGCTTGGTCGGGAACAGCTTCGCGTCCGGCAGCACGTCCTGGATGAAAAACGCCACGTCATCGGCGGTGAACGGCGTACCGTCCGACCACTTCATCCCCTCGCGCAGCGTGAAGGTGAAGGACTTGCTGTCCTCGCTGACGCTGTAGGCGCTGGCGATGTTGGGCACGACCTCGCCGGTCCACTCGGCGTCCCAGGCCAGCAGCGGCTCGTAGCCGAAGTAGGTGAAGAGCATGTTGCGGTCATTGCCGCCCACCATGCCGCCGCGGAATATGCCGCCATACTGGCCGATTTCGCTTACCGGCGTAATGACGCGCGGCGCGGCGCCGACACGTTCGGCTACCGGCGGCAGCGTGCCGTCGGCAACGGCCGCGTCGAGCATCGGCGCCTGTTTGTAATCGGCTGCCAGCGCAGCGCCGGCCAATGCCAGCATCGATACCCCGGCCAGCGAAGCCATAAGGAAATGCTTCAATTCACCCTCCCGTGAGAATTGCGTCCGGCCGCCGGGAGCGTTCTCCTTCAGCGTCGGTGGTGGCAATGTGGTATGACTGCAATCGCACTGTCAAACGATAAATCATACTTCTTTGACGTGGAGCGTGGATGACATACCCTTGGTTGCGTTGACAGCGGGGTTTTTGGGGTGGTAGCAGAAAGAAATAGTACTAATTCTCTGACCGCCATGGAGACGCCTGGTGACTTTTGACGAGATCAAAGCGAAGATCGGCTCCGGGCTGCTGTCCTTCCCGGTGACCGATTTTGGCGCCGATGGCGAGTTCGATGCGGCCTCATACGCCAAGCGCCTGCAGTGGCTCTCGTCCTATGGCGCCGCGGGACTGTTCGCGGCGGGCGGCACAGGTGAGTTCTTTTCCATCGGCTATGACGAGTACGACGCGGTGATCCGCACGGCGGTCGAGAACAGCGCTGCCGATGTGCCGGTGCTGGCCGGCGTCGGCTATGGCACGAGGATGGCAGTGGATCTGGCGAAGCGCGCCGAGGCGGCGGGTGCCGCCGGCATCCTGGTGCTGCCGCACTACCTGATGTTCGCCGAAGAAGAGGGCGTCATCGCCCACATGCAGGCGATATGTAATGCCGTCGGACTCGGCGTCATCTATTACGCGCGAGACAACACGCGGCTGTCACCCGCCGGGCTTGAGAAGCTGGCTGAAGCCTGCCCGAATTTCATCGGCTACAAGGACGGCATCGGCGACCTGCAGTTGATGCAGCGCGTCGCCCACCGGCTCGGCGATCGCGTCGTCCATATCGGAGGCCTGCCCACCGCCGAGGTGTTCGCGCAGCCCTATCTCGAGATGGGCGTCACCACCTATTCGTCGGCGGTGTTCAACTTCGTGCCCGAGCTGGCGCTGCGCTTTTATAACGCCGTGCGGCAGCGCGACACGCAGGTGATCGACGGGCTAATGAAGAGCTTCTACCTGCCGCTGATCGAGTTGCGCGACCGTAAGCGCGGCTACGCCGTCTCGATGATCAAGGCCGGTGCAGAGCTCGTCGGCCGCTCCGCCGGCAAGGTGCGCACGCCGCTGACCGAACTCGATGCGAGTGAGCGCAAGATCCTCGCGGATCTGATTTCAGCGAACGCCTGACGGCACTCTCCCTGCCCGAGGCGAAAAGGCCCGGATCTCGCGATCCGGGCCTTTGCATTTGCGCGAAAACCTCAGGCGCCGTAGGGGTCCCAGCCGTTCGCCTGAAACAGGCCGATGATGTAGCCGAAGCAGAACGCGAAGGCGGTTTCCATCGAGTTGTCGGCATCGATGTGTGGCACGTGGTCGGGCATGATCATGCCGTCATAGCCGACCTCGTGGTAGATCTTGAGCGCCGCCGGCATGTCCATGTCGCCATTGTCCGGGAACTCCTCGGTGAACGAGTAGCGGCCGCCCTTGATGTTGCGGAAATGGACGTTGAAGATCTTCTTCCGGCTGCCGAACCAGCGGATCACTTCGCCGATTTCCGCACGCGGATTCTCCATGCCCTCAGCCACCGTGCCCTGGCAGAAATTGAGGCCGTGATAGGGGCTCTCGCAGGTCTGGACGAACCGCATCAGCCCCTCGACGCTCGACAGCACACGGCTCTCGAAGCCGCGATAGCCAGGCGGCGTCATCGGGTCATGCGGATGGCAGGCGAGGCGCACCTTGTTCGCCGTGGCGACCGGCACCACGCGCTCGAGGAAATACTCGATGCGCTCCCAGAACTCTTCGGCCGAAACCTTGCCGGCAATGGTCAAGGTGTCGCCGTCGGTAGCCTGGTCGGCACGCCAGGTCGAGAGCTTCTGCCCGCCGCGGCCGGTCTCGGACTCGGTGCGCGGGATGCCGAGCACGTTGAAGTTGTACTTCGCTGCGCCGATGCCGGCCTCGGCCAGCGCCTCGATGATCTTGCAGATGCCGTCGATCTCGCGGTCCCGCTCACCGGGCTTGCCCAGGACGATGCCGGGCGACTGATGCTTGCGCTCGATACCGGACGAGGGCAACGGCAGCTGCACCATGTCGAGCACGAGGCCGAACTTCGAAACATGCTCGGCGTGGCGCATCAGGATGTCGCGATTCCACTGCCACGGGTCGCCAACCGGGTCGATGCAGACATGCCGGACGCCGAGCTGCGCCAGCTGCCTGAGGTAGCGATCCCCGACCTTGGCGAACTGGTCTCCGCCAAGTTGTGTGCCTACGTACATTCCTTCCCTCCAAAAATATGACTTCTTCAAAGCAGTATGATAGTTTCATCATGTGGGCAACCGGGACTAAAGCATCGCCCCTCTTTCGCCGCCGGTTTGCCACGCCTATGAATGGCCTCTGAACGACGGATAAACGGCGCCAGAACGACAATGTCATCCAGCCCAGCGATACACCTCACCGACCGGGTCAAGCTCGACCTGCTGCGGCTGATCGAAACCACCGACCTGAAGCCCGGTGACAAGCTGCCGCCGGCCGACCGGCTGTGCGAGCAGTTCTCGGTCAGCCGCACCGTGGTGCGCGAGGCGATCGCGAGCCTCAAGGCCGAGGGCCGGCTGCGCTCGCTGCGCGGCAGCGGCGTCTATGTCAGCAAGCCACCGTTGCCCGCCGGCGGCCTCTCCATGCTGATGGCAGCGCCCGAGGAGATCGGCGACGTGCTCGACTTCCTCGAGTTCCGCATCAGCGTCGAGGTCGAGGCGGCTGGCCTCGCCGCCGAGCGCCGGACGGAAGTGAACCTCCTGCGCATGGAGCAGGCGATGACCCAGTTCAACCGCCACCTCAGCGACAATACGCTCGCCACCGACGCCGACCGCGCCTTCCATCGCGCTATCGCCGACGCCACCAACAACAAGCGCTTCCGCCTGTTCGTCGACGAGATGGGCGAGCGGCTGATCCCGCGCCGCGCGCTGGGGGCCAGTTTCTCCGACGACAAGAGCAAGTCCGAGTTCCTCGACGTGATCCGCGCCGAGCACCAGCGCATCTTCGACGCCATCAGCGATCGGAAGCCCGACGAGGCGCGTCTGGCCATGCGGCAGCACCTCGAGGGTGGACGCCGGCGCTATCGCGAGTGGAGCCTCGCGCAGGACAGCCACGAATGAGCGCACCGGCTATCAGCACCGTCGCCGCCGATCGCTGCGAGATCGGCGAGAGCCCGCTGTGGGACGATCGGACCGGGCTGCTCTACTGGGTGGACATCAATCCCGGCATCATCCATCGGATCGATCCGCTCACCGGCGCGCGGCAGCGCTGGGAGATGGGCGAGCCGGTGGGTGCGCTGGGGCTCTGCCAATCGGGGCAACTCGTCGTCGCACTGCGCGACACGGTGATCCTGTTCGACCCGCGCGACGGCAGCCGGCAGGCGCTCGCGTCGGTTACGCACGCCAAGCCAGAGATGCGGCTCAACGACGGCAAGGTCGGCCCGGATGGCGCGTTCTGGGTTGGCTCGATGGATGCGAGCGGCGACGCCAACCCGGCCGGCACGCTCTATCGCTTCGCGCCCGACGGCAGCGTGGCGGTGATCACCGAGGGTTTTAGAATATCGAACGGACTCGCCTGGGATGCGGCCGGGACGCGCATGTACCACTCGGACTCGCGTGGCATCTGGGTCGACATCCTCGATTTCGATCCGGCCACTGGCGCGGCCACCAACCGCCGGCGCTGGCTCGACCTCGACGAAGCCACCGGCCGCCCCGACGGCGGCGCCTGCGACGTTGACGGCAACTACTGGTCGGGCGGCGCCTCGGCGGGCCGGCTCACTCGCTTCTCACCCGACGGCGTGCTGCTCGACTGGATCGACCTGCCGAACCTGCGCCCCACCATGCCCTGCTTCGGCGGCCCTGACCTCGATACGCTGTTCGTCACCAGCCTCAGCGTCGGGGTTGCCGCGGAAGACCTGGCCCGCTGGCCGCTTTGCGGCGCCATGGTCAGCTTCGAAACAGCAACCAAGGGCGTCGCTGTCGCGAGGTTTGCGATCTAGCGGGTTGGACGGGCGCTACCGCCCGCCCATGCCGGCGTTCAGGGCGATGCTGTTGTAGATCAGCTTCTGCAGCAGGATTGCCAGCACGATGCCGGGGAGCATGGAGAGGGCGGCGCCCGCCATGATGTAGTTCCACTGCGTGCCCTGCTGGGTCTGGAAGTGGGTGAGGCCGACCGGCAGGGTCGCGTTTTCCTGGCCGGTCATCACGATCAGCGGCCAGAGGAAGTTGTTCCACTGGGCGATGAAGGTGAAGAGCGAGAGGAGCCCGATGGCCGGCATCGACAGCGGCACGATGATGCTGATGAGGATGCGCAGCCGCGAGGCCCCGTCGATCAGCGCCGCTTCCTCGAGCGAGTCGGGGATCGAGAGGAAGAACTGGCGTAGCAGGAACGCCCCGAAGGTGCCGAAGGCCACCGGCAGGATGACGCCCTGGAAGGTGTTGACCATCCCGAGGCTGTTGACGATCAGGAACAGCGGGATGATCAGCATGATCGAGGGCACCATGAGCGTGCCGACATAGCCCAGCAGCAGGGCATCGCGGCCAGGGAATTTCAGGCGGGCAAAGGCGTAGCCGGCAAGGCACGAGACCACCACGGTGATCACAGTGACGCTGCCGGCGACGATCATCGAATTGAGGAAGAACCGGCCAAAGGGCAGCTCCGACCAGGCCTTGGCGAAATTGTCCCACTGGAACTCGTGCGGCAGGATGCGCACCGGGATGGCCAGCACCTCGGCGTTGGAGCGCACCGCGTTCGACACCATCCAGAAGAACGGGAACAGGAACAGCAGCGCCACCAGGATGAGCGCGCCATGGTTGAGGATATCGAGCGCCAGGGCGGCGCGGGAACGGGCCTTAGTTGTCATAGTGCACCCACTTGCGCTGCAGCCAGAACTGGAGGGCGGTCAGAGCCATGATCAGCGCAAACATCACCCAGGCGATCGAAGAGGCGTAGCCCATCTGGAAGTTCTGGAAGCCGCGCTGGTAGATGGCATAGCCCAGCGTAGCGGTGGCGTTGCCCGGACCGCCGCGGGTCATCACGTAGATCTGGTCGAACACCTGCAGCGAGGTGATTGCAGTCATCACCGTGCCGAAGAACAGCGTCGGCGAGATCAGCGGCAGGCGGATTTTCCAGAAGCGGTCCCAGGCGCTGGCGCCGTCGATTTTTGCCGCCTCGAGGTAGCTCGGCGGCACCATGTCGAGCGCGGCGTTGAACAGCACCGTGTTGTAGCCGACATTGGCCCAGAGCGAGACAATGATCACCGCCTGCATGGCGAGCGTCTGGTCGGTCAAGAGGTTCGGTACGCCCAGCGACAGCGACTTCATGATGAAGTCGAAAAAGCCGCCCGGCGCGAAGATCAGCATCCAGACAATGGCAACGGCGATTCCGGGCGTGAAGGTGGGGAGGAAAAACACCACCCGGAACCACCGTTGCCCTCGCTTGAGGCTCGCGATCCAGGTGGCGAGCCCAACCGAGATGATGATGTTCAGCACCAGGTAATCGACGGTGAAGAACAGGGTGTTGCGCAGCACGGTCCAGAACTGCGGGTCGGCGGTGAACAGCCGGACATAGTTGGCAACGCCGACGAAAGCGGGTTTGCCGAGCAGCTTCCAGTTGGTGAAGCTCAGCGCCAGCGAGGCGATGATCGGCACGACGAGAAAGAGGATAACGCCCAAGAGGCTGGGCAGGAGGAAGAAGAAGGCCGTGCGGCCGTCGCGCGGTCCGCTGCGCCGTCGCTGGCGGGCGGCGGGCGCACTGGCGGCGACCGCGGTATCCTGAATGATCGTCATGGGCACCTCCTCCCTGGCGGCGCCGCGTTGGCGCCGATGCACGGCTGAGGCGCCCGGCCGGCTGCTGACCGGCCGGGCGCCAGGGCTTACGGCAGCTGGCTCTGGATATCGGCCAGAACCGCGTCCGTGGTGTTGTCACCGTTGAGGGCCAGCGGGATGTACTGGGTCATCAGGTTCTCGAACTCGTTCCAGCTTTCGTTGATGCGGAACGGGGTCGAATGCTCGAAGGAATATTGCAGCGTCTCGCGTGCGCCGGCGATATCCTTGGCGGCCACGTCGTACCAGAACTTCTGCTCGGCGAGGCGGCCGGGCAGCGCGCGGCCGGCCGAAGCGAGGATTTCCGCGGCCTTGGGACCGGTCAGCACCTTGAGCGCCTTATACGCTTCGTCCTTGTGCTGGCTGGCGGCCGAGATGCCCCAGCCCGAGCCGGCGGTGATGTAGCGCGACGGGCCTTCGCCGCGCGGCAGCGGTGCGACACCGACCTTGAAGCCCACCGAGGCCTGGGTGGTCAGCAGCGACCACGGGCCGTCGATCACCATGGCCGCGTTGCCGGCGGCAAAGCGCCCGCTACCAGTCTGGGCGCCGGCGCCAGAGGCAAAGACCGGCGAGGCCTTGGCCACCGCTACGAGGTCGACGAGCTTACCCACCGCGGCGGCGTAGCCGGGGTTGGTCAGGTCGAACTGGTTGCCATCGTTGAAGTACTCGGCCCCAAGGGCGACCGGCTGGGCAATGAAGTCGAATGCCTGCACCGCATAGCCGTAATTGTCGCCGCTGGTGAGCTTCTCGGCGGCGGCCTTGAAGTCGTCGAAGGTCCAGTCGGGCTTGGGCTCGGCCAGCCCGGCCTCGGCGAACTTGTCGCGGTTGTAGAACACCAGCCACGGGCCGACGTCGTAAGGCAGGGCGTACTGCACGCCATCCTGCGACAGGCCGCTGATGATCGAAGATTCGAACACCGACTTGTCGAAGTTGTCCGCGGCGATGAACGGATCGAGCGGCTCGAGGACGCCATAGAAGCTCGGCATGCGCATCGACTGCATGGCCACGAGGTCGGCGATCTGGCCGGACGAGGCCAGCACCGGCAGGCGGGTCCAGTAGTCGGTCCAGCCGGAGAACTGCGGCGTCACCTTGATGTTGGGATATTCCTCAGTCACGAGGTCGGCGATGCTCTGGAATAGCGCGGTGTCCTTTTCGTCACCCCACATCTGCCAGGTGAGATTGACGGGGGCGTCCTGCGCCTGCACCTCAAGTGCGAAGGCCGAGCTGCCCACCAGAGCGGCGGCTGCCAAGATCAGAGATAGCTTCACGATAGTTCCTCCTCGGGATGTCGTTGGTTGTTCAGGCACGTGTGTCTTGGTCCTGCACGAGGGCGCCCTCCTCACTTGGCGCGGCGACGTGCGGGGCGGACCTATTCGGCGACCAGCACCTCCAGATCGGCGATGACGGCGATCAGTTCGGTACGCTGGCGCTGCCAGTCGTCGCCCGGCTCAAGAATGGCCGTCATTCGCGCGATGAAATCGGGCGGCAGCCGAGCGAAGTCCTTGGCGATGGCCAGATTCCAGCCGTCGCCCGGGTAGTAGGTGCGGTTGATGGCGAACACGACCTGGTTGATCGCATTCACAAGCTTGCCGGTGAGCCCGACCAGGAACACCAGATCGCGCCGGGTCACCTTGCTGGCGTAGTGGTAGTCGGCGGCCCAGTAGCGCAGCACCTCGAGGTGCTGGGTGATGATCGAGTCCCGCAGCGCTTCCGGGTAGGTGGCGAGCTGGGCCTTCCAGCCCGCCAGGATACCCTGCGGGTCGACGATGATCTGTTGGTGGGCGAGATCGGTGGGCAGGTGGTAGCCCCAGATCGTCCACTCATAGTGCTTGGTGGCGCCGCGGCCGGCGATCCACGCGTCGAGGTCGGCCTGCACGCCGGCGTAACTGCGGGCCCAGACGCCGTCGAGGCGCAGTCCCTTGGCCTCCCAGCCCTGCAGCACTTCGTCGAACTGCTTCCAGGCCTTGGTCTGGCGCAGTTCGGGGCCCTTGAACCGATCGGCATAGACCCGGAAGTCGTAGTCCGACTGCGAGTCGGAGCGGTGCTTGGCCCGCGATCCGCCGAGCGACACCGCGCCGTCGCCGCTTTCCGCCAGTTCCGCGATGACCGGGGTCATCGTGGCGAACAGTTCTTCCTCCAAGCTCATCCGCCGGCCCTCAGGTGTTGAGGATCAGCTCGATCACCGGCACGACGACGTCCGGCTTGATGACCGGCAGCTCGAGCGTCAGCATGCCGCTGCCGACGGCGACGCCGATGTTGGAGTCCACCTCGGCCTTTGGGTCGAGCCAGTGGATCTCGCTGCCATCGTGCAGGAACTGGGCGTACTTCACCTTGCCGCCCAGCCCATCGATATGGATGTGGCGGAACGGCCAGGTCTGCACGTGGACGTAAAGCCGGTCGCCAACCTGCGTGAACTTGCAGCCATTGGGCGGGGTGAAGTCCGAGGGGCCTGCCCCGTAGATCGAACGGGCGTTCACCCGCATCCAGTCGCGATAAACGCCGAGCGCCTGCTCGGCTCGCACGTCGAACGTGCCGCGGGCGGTGGGGCCGACATTCATCAAGAGGTTGCCGCCGAGGGCCACGGAGTCGATCAGGAGGTTGATGAGCTGGCCCGGATCCTTCCAGGTGCTCTCGTCGCGGTGGTAGCCCCACGAGCCGCTGAAGGTGTGGCAGACTTCCCAGCGGACGGGCTTGCCCTGCCAGGTCGGCGCAACGCGCGGGGTATACTGCTCGGGGGTCGCGAGGTCCTTGGGATGGTTGCCGTCCGTCGGCAGGTCGAGGCGGTCGCCGACGATGATGCTGGGCTGCAGCTGGCGCACCAGCGCGATCAGCTCTTCGCTCTCCCAGTCGTTGCGGCCCTTGCCGGGCATGCCGCGATATTCGCGCTTGGGATAGCTGAAATCGAACCAGATTACGGAGATCTCGCCGAAATTGGTCAGCAGTTCGGTGACCTGGTTGCGCATGTAGGCTGCGTACTTCCGGACATCGCGGCTCTTGTTGATCTCCAGCGCATCGGGGTGATTGCGCATGGGATGGATGCCGTCGATCGGGAATTCCGGGTGGTGCCAGTCGATCAGCGAATAGTAGAAGCCGACCTTGAGGCCCTCTGCGCGAAACGCTTCGACGTAGGCCTTCAGGAGGTCCCTGCCATAGGGGGTATTGGTCGCCTTGTAGTCGGTGAAGGCGCTGTCCCACAGGCAGAAACCTTCATGGTGCTTGGCGGTCAGCACCACGTATTTCATCCCGGCTTCCCGGGCGCGCCGCGCCCATTCGCGCGGATCGTAGAGATCGGGGTCGAAGTTCTCGAAGTACTTGGCGTAGTCCTCCGCGGGGATCTCCTCACGGTGCTGCACCCACTCGTGCCGCGCGGCCATCGCGTACAGGCCGAAGTGGATGAACATGCCGAAACGGTCGTCCGTGAACCAGGCTTTGCCGCCCTCGGACCCGACCCGACCGTTGGTTGCCGCAGTACTATTCAATCTTTCCTCCCGTATCCCGGCTTCGCATCGAATGCATATCGAACCGGTTCGATCGGTAACTTGATTTGGGATGGTGGCGGAGTCAACCCCATTCCGAACGGCTATCCGAATTTGAGATTTCCCTTGCAGAACCGCACGCGAATGCTACCAATCTGGGCATTCCCGGGCGGGCCGGGCACCTAGGTGCTCGTGCCGCTAAGCCATAGAAGCGGTTCGACAAAATCAATGGCCACAATTCGTGATGTTGCGAGACTGGCCGACGTTTCGGTCTCGACCGTCTCGCTGGCCCTGAGCAACCCGGGCCGCGTCAGCCAGAAGACACTCGAGCGGATACGCACGGCCGTCGAGGCGGTGGGCTATGTCGCCGATCCACTGGCCCAGAGCCTTGCCCGAGGCCGCAGCCGCCTGATCGGCCTCGTTGTCGGCAATGTCGGTAACCCGTTCTTCGGCGATATCCGGCGCGAGCTCGAGAACTATGCCATCGAGCACAACCACTTCGTGCTGATCACGGACTCGTCCGGCAAGCCCGACCGCGAGCGGGCATTGGTGGAACATCTCTCTGGCCTCAAGGTCGCCGGGCTGGCGCTGGCGCCGTCGGGACACGACCGGGAGTATGTGGATTTCATCCAGGGGCTGAAGATCCCGACGGTCTGCTTCGACCAGAAGGTGGCCGGCATAGAGCGGGATTTCGTCGGTTCGGACAACCACCTGGCCGGCGCCATGCTCACCGAGCACCTGCTGCAGCTTGGCCATCGGCGCATTGCCTTCATCGCCGGCCCAAAGCACATGCACACCGCCTCAGAGCGGCTGCGCGGCTTCACCGATACCATGGCGAGCGCCGGCGTCGAGGTGAACCCAAATCTCGTGGTGGATGGCCAGTTCACCCGCGGTGCCGGCTATGAGGCCGCAATGCGCCTCTTGATCCAGCCGGAGCGGCCGACCGCGATCATCGGCGCCAACAATGCGGTGTCCCTCGCGGCGCTGCAGGCGATGCAGGAGCTTGGCTTCAACTGCCCGGACGACATTTCGCTGGCGATGATCGACGACGTGCAGTGGAGCAGCGTGATCACCCCGCGGATCACCATGGTGATCCAGGACACGATGAAGCTGGGCGGCATCATCGCCCGCCGGATCCTCCATCGCATGAGCCCGGAAGGCGCCGCCGATCCGGTTCAGGACTTCGTCCTGGCGCCGAAGTTCGTGCCGGGCAGCTCATGCAAGCGGCTGTGATCGCACGAGCTTAACCACCGAGCCCTCACGCCGCGCACGGATGCGCGGCGCAATAGCGTTTGGGCTGAGCTATTTCAGCATGCCGGTTTGCACCGAACCCTGCAGCTGGCGCTGGAAGATGATGTAGGTCACCAGCACCGGCAGCACGGTGATCACGACGGCGGCGAACAGGGCTCCGAAGTTGACCGCGTAGCCCGCCTGCGAGGCGAACGACGCCATGCCCTGGCTCAGCACGTAGTTGGCGGTGTTGGTGTTGAGCGCGATCGGCAGCAGGAACTGGTTCCAAAGGCCGAGGAAGTTGAAGATCGCCACCGACGCGATGCCTGGCTTCGCCATTGGCAGCATGATGGTGAAGAAGATGCGCCACGGACCGGCGCCATCGATCATCGCCGCCTCGGCAATCTCCTGCGGCAAGGTGCGGAAGAAGGCGTAGAGGAAGAACACCGTGAACGGCAGCGCGAACGCCACATAGGTGATGATCAGGCCGGGGAAGGTGTTCAGCAGGCCAAAGCTCCTGAGCGTCTGGAACAGTGGCACCACGGCGAGGAAGATCGGGAACGTCAGCCCGGCCAGCATCAGGTAGTAGATGATCTTGCTGCCTTTGAACTCGTAGCGCGCCAGGTAATAGGCGCACATGGAGCCAAGCAGCATGACGATGGCGAGCGCACAGCCGACGACGATGACCGTGTTGACGAAATAGGTACCGATGCTCGCCGTGGTCCACGCCGACACGTAGTTGTCGAAGTTGAAGCTGGTGGGCAGCGTGAAGGGCGACCCGAAGATCTGCTGGGTGGTCTTGAACGAGCTCATCAGCACCCAGAGCAAGGGCGCGCAGATGATGACGACCCAGGCGATCAGGGCGACGTGCGAAATCGTGGCGACGGTCTTGTCCGTCCAGATCGTCTTCTTCGCCACCGGATGCTCGAGCTGGCCAATCGGCTTTGCCTGCGTCGCGACGGGAGCTGCGCGAACCAGCGGCGCGACCGAAGTGCCGACCGGCTCCGATTTGGGCGGGCGACCGGTCCACCAGAAGACGAGGAATACCAGCGCCGCGAAGACCAGCGTGATGATCGCCAGGGTTGCGCCCATCGACGTCGCGTAGCCGAACTTGCCCTTCTTGAAGGCCGTGTTCAGCAGGTGCTGCGAGATGACGACGGTGGAGTTGGCAGGGCCACCCGACGGGTTCAGCGCCTGCATGTAGACGAAGGCGTCGAGCGCGAGGATGCCGAGATAGACATAGGCGGTGCGGATGTTGTCGCGGATCATCGGCACGGTGACGGAAATGGCGGTGCGGAAGCGCCCTGCCCCATCGACGCGCGCGGCCTCGTAGACCTCGGCCGGAATGCCTTTGATCGCTGCGATGAACAGCACCATGTAGAAGCCGACCATCGACCAGGCGATGACGAAGATCGAAGCGCCCATGGCGGTCCGCTCGTCGCCCAGCCAGGCGAACGACTTGAAGAAATCGAACCCCAGCGCCGTCAGAATGCCGTTCAAGAGGCCGCTGGAGGGGTCATACATCTGCGCCCAGAGGATGCCGATGACGATCGCCGGGACGGTGTAGGGGAAGAACGAAATGACCCGGTAGATGCCGGAATGCTTGAGACCCTGGATTTGCCCGCGGGTCACGCCGCCAATGGTCACCAGCGTGGCCAGCGTCACCGACAGGATGATGACGAGCGGCGGCAGGACCAGGACCAGCACAATGGAGTTGTAGACGGCCTTGGTGAAAACCGGGTCGCTCAGCAAGGTGAGATAGTTGGTCAGGCCCACGAAGTTCATCTTCTTCGAGAAGCCTGACCAATCAGTCATCGAGTAGTAGAAGGCCTGCACGAATGGCGAGATCACGAAGATCACGTAGATCGCCAGCGGAAGTCCGAGGAACACCAGCGCGAAGCCGCTGTTCTCGAGGCTTGGTAGTTTCCACCGGCGGGTTGTCGTCGTGACCGGTGCGCTCGCCATCGTGCCTTCCATCACTTCACTTCGACTTTCGTGACAGAGGCATCATTGTACACGGCGTCAGTGATCGCCTGCAACGCAGCGGTGAAGGCCGCCACGTCGAGCTTGCCATCGAGGAAGCTGTTCCAGACGACGAGTTCGTCCTGGTTCGTGCCGTAGAGATCGAACGAGTTCCAGGTGAAGACGTCGTTGCCGGCGTCGGCCAGGAGCTTGCTCTGCGAGACCAGAGCGGTCGAACCGAAACCGTCGGCAGGAACGGTGTCCTTGACGATGGTCGGAGCGAGCTTGGTCTTGGCAAAGTTCGTCGCGGCTTCCTTCGAGAGCATCGTGCGGAGCAGTTCCTTGCCACCGGCAAGGTTGAGAGCCCCGAGCGGGATGATGAAGGGCTCGCCCGCCGTGGCGTGGAGAGCCGTCTTGGGCAGCTTGTCGTTCTCGTCGATCGACAGTTCCGGCATACCGGTCATCCGGAAACCTTCCTTGGTCGCCGGCTTCATCTCGTTCTCGATCCACGAGCCCGAGGGGTAGAGGAGGAACGACTGGTCGTTCGACCACTGCGCCTGGGCAGCGGTGAACTGGGTACCAGCGCCACCCGGCTTCATCATGCCGCCCTGGATGATCTCATAGAGCGAGGTGAAGACCGACTGGAACGCCGGATGCGACCAGAAGCCCGGAGTGAAGTTGTCGACGGCGAGACGCACCTCGTCGCCGCCGGCCTTGATCGCCGAAGCGACCGCGGTCGTGCGGTAGTAGGTGGCGGCTTCCTTGCCCCAACCGAACAGGTAGAGGTTCTTTTCCTTGGCCTTCTTGCCGAGCTCGATGGCTTCGGCCCAGGTGGTCGGCGGGGTCCAGCCATTGTCTTCGAACAGCTGAGCCGAATACCAGATGCCGTAGACGGTCATCACGTAGTTGAGCGCGATGAACTTGTCGCCGAAGGTGCCCGGCTTCTCGACGCCACCCACCAGGGTGTCGCGGATCTTGACGCCTTCGAGGCTCGGAGCGTCGAGCACCGAGTTCATGTCTTCGAGCTGGTCGATGATGGCCGCAAAGCCGATGGCCTGAGCGCCGGAGTTGTCGATCAGGTCAGGCGGGTTGCCGCCAAGGAAGCGCGGCTGCAGTTCCTGAGCGATCTGGGTCGACGGGGACACCTTCACGGTGACGGTCGGGTGGTTCTTCTGCACGAGGGCGGCAGCGAACTCGACATAGTCAATGCCGTAGCCGCCGTTGAAAATCACGGCGTCAACGGCCGAGCCGTCGGCCAGGCCGAACGGGTTGGCGGCATCCTGAGCGAGCGCGCTGGTCGAACCCAGCAGCCCGCCGAACGGCGCTGCCGCCGCCAGGGCCGTCGTGCCGAGCAAAAAGCTACGGCGATCGATAGTTTTCTTGAACATTTAGTTCCTTCCCTTCTCCAAGTATTTTAGTCGTTAGGCCTCACGCCAAACGAGCCGCAATCCCTCAGGATTCCCCGCGGATCCGCTTGCCGTAAAGATCTTCGAGGGCGCGGTTGTGCTCGTCGCCCCCGGGGATATTTGCCGAAATGTAGAGAGGCGGCTTCTTGCCGCGCTGCTGCAGCGACTGCGCCACGCCGATGGTGATGCGCTGCGCGATGAAGGCTGCCGTGATCGAGGAGACTGCGCCTGCGCCCATGCCACCCTCCAATTCGAGGGTACTGTCGCCGAAGGGTGCCAGGTTGTCGATGACGATGTCGGCCACTTCGCTGAGCCGCTTGCCGCTCGGATGCTTGGGCGTGACGCGGTTGGTGTGCTCGAGGCTGGTGACGGCGATCAGCTTGTGACCGCGCGCCTTGGCAGCGAGCGCGAGGCCGACGATCGAGCCGTTGACGCCCGAGTTGGAGGCGATGATGAAGATGTCATTCTGGTCAATGTCGTAGAGCGACAAGAGGTTCTCGGCGACGTTGGGGTCACGCTCCAGCGCAGCGCCACCGAGGATCGAGATGTCCCTGCCGCCGCGCAGCACCAGGGCGCGCAGCGGGATGCGGTTGGCGGCGATCAGACCGCCGGCGCGACCGGCGATCTCCATCGCAAAGGCCTCCGAGTGGCCGGTGCCGAAAGCCTGCACCACGCCGCCGGCCGCCACCGCGTCGGTGATCAGGGCGATCGCGTCGTCGATCGGCCCCTTGGCCGCCGCCAGGCGCTCGAGGCGGCTCGTGACTTCATGCAGGAACTGGGTCGTTAAATCGGTCATAATAAACTCGGTTTCAGGACAACTGGTTGGCCGGGCCGCGTGTGGCCGGCCGGAACGAAGGCGCCCCGCGCAGCGGGCGGCGTCGGGGCGCAACGGCAGCGCCAGAGGCGGCGAGAAGCCGCGTAGTGCGGTCGAAGTTGGACTGCGCGATCAGCAGATAAAGTAGATCCACCACGAACAGCTGGCAGTGCCGCGCCGAGAGGTCGGCGGGCTGGAGGTAGCCATCGGGCGAAGCAGCGATCAGCACCTCATCGGCGACGCGCGCCAGCGGCGAGTCCGGGTTGCCGGTGATCGCCACCGCATAGGCTCCCGTGGCCTTGGCGAGCGTCAGCATCTCGATGGTCTCTTCGGTGCGGCCGGTATTGGAAATGCCGATCGCCACGCATTTCTTGTCGAGGATGGCGGCACTGGTCAGCCCGTTGTGCACCTCGGCCCAGGCGTGAACGTTGATGCCGATGCGATAGAGCCGCGACTCCGTCTCCAGCGCGGTCAGCGCGCTACCGCCGACGCCATAGACGTCGACATGGCGCGACTTCACGATGGTGTCGGCCACGCGCATCGCGGTGGGCATGTCGAGGAGGCCGGAGGTGGTCTGCAGCGACAGCACGTGGGTGTTGAGCAGCGCCCGCCGGATGTCATCGGGGGCATCGTGCGGGCCGAAGGAGCGACCGATGTCGGCGATCCAGGCGGCTTGTGCCCCACCACGGCCGACATCCTCGGCGATGGCGACACGCAACTGGGCATAGCCGGTATAGCCGATGGTCCGGCAGAACCGAGTTACGCTGGCGGCGGAGGTGCCGGCGCGCTCGGCGAGTTCGGTGATCGAGAGGCTCAGCGGAGCGGTCGGATCGTCAGCGAGGACAGCTGCGATTTTGGTCATCGTCGCCGGCATCTGAGACTGTAAGGTCTCGATGCGATCCAGAACGCTGAACGTCTTTGCGGCGGCGGTCATCTATGCTAGCGAACCCTTGCTCTGAAAATTGCTCTCAAGAAGGCCTGCGAGTGAGTGAAAACAATTCTTATCCAGCAAGTTTGGCGTTTGCAAGCGGGCCGTTGACGCCATGAGCAAGGTTTTGCTGGCCATCGATGTCGGTGGATCAACCTCGCGCGCCTCCCTCGTCGACGAGACCGGCCGCTGCCTCGGCCAAGGCCGCAATCTCGGGGGTAACCCGGCTTCGAACACGCCGGAACAGGCGGCGTCGGCCATCATTTCGGCCGTCGAGGCGGCCGTAGCCGATGCGGGGAACGGCCCATTCGACATCGCAGTGGCACTGATCGCACTCGCTGGTCCGCGCGTCCGCGTGGCGCAAAGCCGCCTCGAGGAGGCGTTCTGGGGACTGGGGCTGAGTGGTCCGCTGGTTTTCGGGGCCGACCTCGCAGCGATGTTCGCCTCGGTCACCGCCGCGGCGGATGGCTATTGCCTCGTCTGCGGTACGGGCGCCGGTGGAGTGCGGCTGCGCGGCGGCGTCATCGAAGGGGTGGTCGACGCAGCGGGCTGGCTGGTGGGTGATCTCGGCTCGGGGTACTGGCTCGGCCACCATGCTGCCATTGCCGTCGCCGCGGCGCTCGAGGGTCGAGGTGAAAAGACCTCGCTTTCGGCCGCAATGCTCGAGGCGTTCAACATTCCCTGGTCCGATGAGCAGGCGCCCGACGGCCGGGCTGTGCCACTGCGGCTGTTCATCGACGCGGTCTACTCGATCAGGCCGATCGAATTGGCACGCTTCGCTCCGCTGGTCATCGCGCACCGTGGCGATGCGGTCGCCGATCGGCTGCTCGCCCAGGCCGAACGCTACCTGCTCGCCGACTTCAAGATGATATTCGATCCGCAAATGCCCGGGCCGGTCGCGCTCGGCGGCGGCATCATTCCGCATCTCAAGGGGCTACCCGCAGCAGTCGGCGAGGTGATCAGGGCCGCCGGGCACGTCCCCGACATCCGCCTCGCCGGCGACGGGTCGGTGGGCGCGATCGTCCTCGCGCTACGTGCCATCGGCATCACTGTCGACGAAGCCATGGTGCAGGCCATCGCGGCCTCGATAGCGGCGCGTAACACGAAGGCCGTCGCGTCCTAGCGGGTGACTCGGGGCGCCTAGGAATGCGGCTGCGGCTTCTGGCGGACCTCGGCGGTTTTGTCGACGGTCGCCTTGTCGCCGATGCGGTTGCCGTGATCGTTGAGATCGCGGCCGAAATCGTCCTGGTTGTCGTCGATCTGCTCGGCAAGCATCTCCGCACCGGTCTCTGCGCGTTCCCGGCTATCGCCGGCCTCGCCGATGATCGCTGCGGCCCTGGCGCGCGAGATGCCGAACTTGTTCGCGAGTTCCTGAGGTTGGTACTGGGCCATTTCGCTCTCCCGACTTGATGAAAATCAACGACTGCGCGGGCGCTAGGTTGCGCTTTTCGGCCGGATGAACTGCATTATCAGCCACGCATCGGACAGAGCGCGGCAGATGTCAGCGCTCGTAGGTGCCGACGAGGTCGGCTTCCTCGATGGCGTGCTTGCGAGCCTCGCGCCAGACTGCTTCGGCATCGAGATCGGCAGGAATGGCGAGGGTGGGCACATCGAGCGCGGTGAGTCGGAAATGATAGTGATGCACCCCGTGCCCCTTCGGCGGCGCCGGTCCGTCGTAGCCGGCATTGCCGAAATCGTTCCGGCCGTAGCGCAAGGCGTGATCGGTTCCGCCATCGATGCTCTCGGGCAGGTGATCCTGGTTGGCAGGGATGTTGTAGACTGCGAAGTGGCGGAATGTGCCGCTCGGCGCATCCGGGTCCTCGACAACGAGGGCGAAACTGCGCGTGTTTTCCGGGGCGCCGGTCCATGTCAGCGGCGGCAACTGGTTCTCGCCGTCGCGGGTGTATTTCCTGGGGACGGTCGCGCCTTCGGTGAAGGCCGGACTGCTGATGGTGAGCGACATGGTGCGTGCTCCCTGGCCGCGGAACCGGCGCGGCTCCTATGACCGAATGCAATGATCGGTGTACGCATTCGTTCCAGGTTTTCCGGTACCGCAGTTAGTGCCCTCGATCGCAGCCTCACCGGTTCACTAAGGCGTGAGGGCGGGTTCCCCCGTCGAAAATGCAGGAACCATCCGGGGCGTGCCGCGTTGTGGTGCTGCAGTTCAAATTCGTCCGAAAGGACACAGGAGAATTGCAAGGCGGCAGGAGAATCAAACCTCTCCTGCCGTCCCTTTTTTGTCCGGCGCGTCTTGTGTTGCGCGCTAGCGCTCGCGGAATGACTGATCGAGCGACGCAAATAGTGGCCCCACGATATAGTCGAGCGCCGTGCGCTCCTTGGTGGTAATCATCACTGCTGCCGGCATGCCGGGATAGAGCTGAATCTCTGGGCTTTCGGCGAGTTCGTTCGCATCGACCGCCACGCGGGCGACATAGTAGGGCACCTGGGTCCGCGCATCGGTCAGCCGGTCGGCCGAGATGTCAGTGACATTGCCGTGGATCAGTGGAGTGATCCGTTGCTTGTAGGAGATGAAGTGAACTTCGGCGCGCATCCCGGGCGCGATGTCGGCGATGTCCTCGACGCGTATCTTCGCCTCGAGGATCAGCGATCGCTCTTCGGGTACGATATCGAGCAGGCGCTCGCCCGCGGCGATCACCCCGCCTACCGAGAAGACGGCAAGGTCGACGATGCGACCGGCATAGGGGGCACGCACCTGCGTCCTTGCCAGCGCGGTCGCGGCCGCGTGCTGGCGAGGAGCGAGATCGAGAAGCTTGGACTGCACCTCGGAGAGCTGCTGGGTGACCTCGGCGAGCCGGTCGCGTGAGAGTTGCGAGACCTGCTGGGCATTCTCCTCGATCGCCCGCAGGTTGGATGCGACCGTCGCTTCCAGGGAGGCGATCTGTCCCTCGATGCCCTTGGCCGTCCGATCGAGCTGCAACAGGCGCGGCTGCTCGATGAGACCGTTGTCGTAAAGCTCCTGCAGCTTGGCGCGTTCGGTCACTACCGAGTCCAGCTGGTCGCGCAGCGCCTGCGCCTGTGACTCGCTGCCGGTGATCTGTGCGCTCAGTTGCGAGCGGCGTTCACCGAGTATGCGTGTCTGGCCCTCAATGGCGGCGCGGCGGCTCTCGAACTCGCGCTGCTGGTTGTCCATCGCGGCGCCGGCGGTTGCTTCGGTGAGTTCCGGCGGGAAGGTGATTGTCGGTGCAGCGTCCCGCTCGGCCAGGAGGCGGGACTGCATGGCCCGCAGATTGATCGTCTGCTGCTGCAGGATGTCGAGCTCGGCGCGCGTGGCCGTGTCATCGAGGACGATCAGCACGTCGCCGGCCGCAACGGTGTCGCCATCGCGAAACCGCAGTTCCTTGACGACGCCGCCATCTGGATGCTGCACGCTTTTCCTGTTGCCTTCGACCTTGACGACCGCCTCGCCGACCACCGCTGCGTTGAGCGGCGCAAGGGCGGCCCAGCCGCCCAGGCCGCCAAAGAACAGCGTCAGGATGACAAACCCCGCCCGGATCGGCCCGGCTGCGGAATCGCTGGTTTGCCCCGGATTGGAGCGCATGGCAGCTGGCGGCGGGAGGCTGGCGAAAGCTTGCGACATCAGCCGGTCGCTGCCGTCTCGGCAGCCCCCTCTTCCCTGGGCAGTGCCGTGGTCGCTGGCACGTTCAGCCGACGCAGGAATTCGCTTCGTTCGCTGAACACCTCCACGGCGCCATCGCGCAGGACCAGTATCTTGTCGACCGTTGCGAGCGAGGCAGCACGATGCGAGATGATGACAACGGTCGTGCCTCGCCGCTTGAGCTGGGCAACGCATTCGGCCAGCGCCTGGTCCCCCTCGGTATCGAGGTTGGAGCCGGGCTCGTCGAGGAGTACCAGGCTCGGATTGCCAAAGACAGCGCGAGCGAGGGCGACCCGCTGCCGGAAGCCGCCCGAGAGCACCACGCCGCCTCCGCCAATCTCGGTGTCATAGCCAGCGGGCAGGCGCAGGATCATGTCATGTACGCCGGCGAGCTTTGCCGCTTCGACAATCCGGTCGTCCGCCTCAGTGGCGAAACGTCCGATATTTGCGGCAACGGTGTCGGAGAACAGCTCGATGTCCTGCGGCAGATAACCAATGTGCTGGCCCGCCAGCCAGGTGGTGACATCGGCGCTGTCGAGGCGGACGGCGCCGGCACTCGGACGCAGCACACCAACCATTTGGCGCGCCAGAGTGGACTTGCCGGCCCCGGAAGGACCGATGATGCCGATGGACTCGCCGGGCTCGAGACTGAAAGTGACGTTGCGCAGGATTGGCCGGGGACTGCCCTGTGGGATGTAAAGCAGGCCCTCGACGGCCAACCTGCCCTGCGGTCGAGGCAGGGCGGTGGTGCGCTCGGAGCCGGGGTACGCGATCAGCAGGTCCCGCACCCGCTGCCATGCGCCGTGCGCAGAAACGAGGCCGCGCCATTGGCCCACCGTCTGCTCTACGGGCTGCAGCGCGCGGCTCAGCAGGATTGAGGCGGCGAACATCACGCCCGCCGTGGCGAGCCGCTCGATGACGAGATAGGCCCCCAGTCCCAGGATTACCGATTGCATCGACAGGCGAACGAACTTGACGAAGCTCTGCATGGTGGCCGCGCGGTCGCTGGCGGTCACCTGGCGGTCGAGTACCCTGTTGCGATCCCTGCTCCAGCGATTGAGGAGCCCACCGATCATGCCCATGGCGCGAACCACTTCGGAGTTGCGCAGGCTCATCTCGGTGAAGGCGTAGTTTCTCGACGCCGCCGCGTTGGATTCGCTCATGGGTGCGCGAACCAGCCATTCCGTCACCAGAGCAAGCGCGATCAGAGCGAGCGCCGATCCCAGGGCGAAGAAGCCGAGCCATGGATGGAGCAAGAAGATGACCGCGATGTAGATGGGCGCCCACGGCACGTCGAGGATCGCGTGGATGCCACTGCCGGTTATGAACTGGCGAACGCTGTCGAAGTCCCGCAGCGGCTGGCTGCTGGATGCCGAGCCCCCCTGCAGGTCGACGCTGGCGGCGACCACCCGGCTCGCCAGCATGGTGTCGAGCCGCACGCTCGCGCGGGTCAGGATGCGAGCGCGAACCACGTCCAGTCCGGCGAGGGCGATGAAGGCCAGGGCCAGCGCGACGGTGAGCATGACCAGCGTCGTCACGCTGCCGGAGGAAACGACCCGGTCATAGACCTGCAACATGTAGATCGGGCCAGCTAGGTACAGCACGTTGGTTGCGAGGCTGAACAGGGCGGCGGCCTGGAAGTAGCCGCGGCACGCCGCCATTGCCCGGCGGATCTCATCGCTTTTTGGTTTTGTTGCCATGATCGCGGTTCACCGGCTGACTGCCCACTTGCGCGGGCAGTCAGCCTTGTTCCTAGCGGTTGCCCCACTCAACCGCCGTCATTGGCATAAACGAAGGTATTCACGCCCAGGAACGTCATGCCGGTATTGTTGAAGAAATCGAGCTCGGAGTGGATCGTATCACCCGACAGCTCGTTGCCGGCCGTGGCGTTCTCCGTGTTGGACGCGTTGTTCCAGATGGTCCCGCCACCTGCCTTGACGGCCGAACCGCCGCCCCAGTTCTCCCAACTCGAGCCGGCATTGCCACCATTGGTGACCTGCAGCCAGTCGATTGCCTGGTCGAGGTACTTGTGCGGGCTGTTCGGATCCGAGGCATCGCCGATCGGATTGCCGGCCAGGTAGTTGAGCCAGGTCGCGACAGCGTCCCTCGCCAGTACGAACCGGGTGTCCTGCTGGTCCTTGGTAGACGAGTTGATAACCTTCACGGCGTCGGCCAGGGAGATGAAGAATGTGTCCTCACCATTGTTGGTGACGCCATCCTTGTTGTAGTCGCCGATCAACAGGCCGGCGGTGTTGTCCTTGGCGCCGTCGTTGTTCGAGTCCACCTTGTAGACCAGCTCGCCCGAAGCGAAGTTCGAACCGGACTTCGTCTCGTTGCCCGCTGTTCCGTCCCAGAACATCTTGCCCAGATTGCCCCAGAAACCGGGAGTGCGGACGCCGGGGCCGGCAACGGCCTCGACCGCTGCTGTATCGGATGCAGACGCCGTCGAGCCGTCGTCGTCGACAGCGCTGACGGTGGCCGTGTTGGTGAGGGTCTGGCCGCCGGCGATGTTGACATTGGTCGTGTACTTGAACGTCCAGGTCTCGCCGGTTTCGAGCAGGCTGTCCTGATCGCCTCCGGACTTCACGAGGGTCACGCCGGCCTGCAAGGCGCCGTTGACCATCAGGTTGACGTCGGCGAAGCTGCCCATGTCGTCCACGAGGTCGTCCAGCGTCAGCGGATCGATGTTGGCCGTGCTGGTGTTGGTCACCTGATACATGTAGGTGACCGAGTCGCCGCCGGCCTGGACTGTCTCCTTGTCGTTGAAGACGTTGTCGCCGTTGGCGTCGACCGTTTTGACGATGGCAATCGAGGCCGCGACGYCGGTGATCGTCACCGTCGCCGTGTCGTCRTCGGTCGCTTCGGTGCCCTCGTCATCGGTCCCTGTCACCGTCACCACGTTGGTGATGTCGTCGCCGACATTGCCGGTCTGGTCCTTGGCGGTCGCCGTGTAGATCCAGGTCTCGCCCTTCTCCAGCAGATTGTCGCCATCGTCGCCGCTCACGTAGTTGGCGCTGATGTCACCGAGCACATCGTCGACCAGCGAGGTGAYRGTCAGTGGATCGGTGTCCGAGGTGCTCTCGTTGGTCACTTCATAGGTGTAGACGATGTCGCTCGTCGTCCCCTCGGCAATCGTGGTGATGTCCGGGGTCTTCACGACCTTGATGTCGGGGGCGCCGTCATCGGTGCTGGGCTTGCTGAAGGCGGCCCATTCGTCGAAGCCGCCGTCCTCGGCGTTGGGGTCATTCACGTTGCCGTGGCTGGGCGCGCCGAAGTTGGTGTAGATCGTGACGTAACCCGATGCAGGAAACGCATCGACCGGGATCAGCAGCGCATAGTCGTCCGTGCCGCTGCCGCTCGAATGTTCGGTGAGGATCAGGGTCTGGTCGGTGGTCTGATCGAGGTCGAAGATCGGCGTATAGATCTGCGAGGTGTTGGCGAACGTGTCGGTGGTGTTGTTGAAGTCGCCGGCAGCCGCCTGGTTCGGAGAAACAAACACCTTGAGCTTGTTGAGCTGCACGAGATCGGGCGACTCATTCAGGTCGAGCCTGAAGATGTAGTAGGTCACACCATCCACTACACTCGTCTGCAGGCTGCTGAGCTGGATGCTCTCGGTCTTGGCCGAGTTGGTGTCGAGATAGTTGCCACCAGCATTGGAATTGTAGCCCTCAGCGGTGCCGTCGGTCGACTGCGTCGCCAGGAAGGTGTTGTAAATGCCGGTTCCCGAACCAACGGGAACGTCATATTGGAAGATTGCATTGCCGCCGCTCACGGTCGCAAGCGTCACGGAAGAACCAGGGCTGGTCAGGTCGGTCATCGCACACTCCCCATCGTTCAGGACGGTGGATGTGCGCAGCGCCCCCGCGCGCGGCCCTCCACTGTCGAACATGTTGTGCCGAAGACCCTTCCGCCTCCGCCGCACGGCCGGGGCGGGTCTAGTCGGTCCGCTATGAATGGCGCATCCACCAAGCGTTATCCATATACCTGCAGGTATACGAACCGTTAACCATCAGGACCCTGACAGCAGAGCCCTCCCTCACCCCAAGACGGGACAAGTCATCCGAGGCCCTAGCGGCGGGATTGACCGGCATAGCTTGATCACAACTTTACTATTCGACGACGGCCACGTTTCCGTCTGTAGCCGGATAGGCTACCTTGGTCTCCAGCAGGCACCCATTTGGTGCGCCAACTGCAAGAAGTAGAACGAGTGGATAGGTAATATTGACTAGTCTTGACCTTCAGAGTGGGGCCAAGCGTAGTCCGGTGCGGCAGGAACACGCTGCGGTTGCGCGAGACAAGTCGGCGCGCGCCGAGCGGTTTCGTATTGCCGCGGAGCTGCACGACGGCATCCTTCAGGAGCTTACAGCTGCCGACTTTGCGTTGAAGGTGCTGCTTGATGCCGCCGAGCCGGGCGCGAAGCCGGCGATCGAGCGCGCACGTGGCATTCTTCGCGAACAACACGGTCTGCTCCGCCACTACGTCACCAGCCTCCGCGAGGGACTAGATCCACCAGGCGCAGAAGCGGGCGCGAAGATAGCGACAGTGGTCATCGCCGACGACCACCCAATCGTACTCAAGGGCCTGTCGGCACTCATTGATGGGGACGCTGACTTTCGCGTAGTTGCAACCTGCGCGGACGGCGCGCTGGCGCTCGAAGCCATCGGCGCGAGCGCACCCGATATCGCTGTCCTGGATCTCAACATGCCCGGGCGCTCGGGCCTCGAGGTTCTCCAGGAGTTGCGCGAGCGGGCATTGCCCACCCGCGCAGTGATCCTCGCGGCGTCCGCGAGTGATGCTGAAATCTACGATCTGTTGGCCGCCGGCGCCGCCGGCCTTGTTTTCAAGGAAAGCGCAACGGAAAGCCTGCTCCACTGCCTTCATGTCGTTACCGCCGGCGGCCGATGGCTGCCGGTCGAGCGTACGGACGCCGCGGCACTGCGCGAGGCGACGCGCCGAAAGGTGTGGAAAGAGCTCTCGCTGCTGCTGACGTCGCGCGAGATGGAGATCGTCCAGTTGGTGTTGTCGGGTGAAAGCAACAAGAACCTGGCGTTCCGGCTCAAGGTCTCGGAAGGAACCGCCAAGGTTCACCTCCACAACATCTTCCGCAAGCTCGGCGTCGGCTCGCGCTCCGAGCTACTAAGCCTCGCCGGCGGACAGGCCAGCAAAGGAAACGACCACCCGCACGGCTAGTCGGAGCTTGGGCGCGGCGCGGCCGATTCACCGTTGCGCATCGCTCCTCGGACAGCGTGCGGCAGATGCGGGCACAACCCCGGAGAGCGGACGTAGTGGTGTGCTACTGATGCTTGGAAAGATGGTGCTGCAAGAGAGGATTGAACTCTCGACCTCTCCCTTACCAAGGGAGTGCTCTACCACTGAGCTACTGCAGCTAACGCTGAGGCCGGGTGGCGAGGCCCCCGGCGGCGTGGGGCGGTTACTGCCACAGGGCTTGGCACCGCGCAAGCGCAAAAAAGCTTGCAAACGGGGTACAGCCTTGATCGGTGGTTGCTGGTAGATTTGGTGCACCGTGCGACACGGCGTTTCTGGTTCGCCGCGCCGATGGTGGATATGGGCGCCGACGAAACAAGGACTTGCATGTCGGAGAGCAGGACGGGGCGGGAGCAGAGATCGGCCGCCAAGCTTCGGGAGAACCTGAAGCGGCGGAAGGAACAGGCGCGGGCTCGGTCGGCAACTGCCGGTAGACAGGAATCGGTCAGGACATCGCCTGAGGACGCGGAGGTGGGGGATGCGTTGAAGCCGGGGCGTGACTCGGATAGCTAGGGCAAGGGGCAGAACGCCTCGCAGTCGGGAAGTACACATGGATCGCATTCGTCTGGTCGGGGGCAACGAGCTGAGGGGCGAAATCCCTATCTCGGGCGCAAAGAACGCGGCCCTGCCGCTGATGATCGCCTCGCTGCTGACCAAGGACCCGCTGGTACTCGAGAACGTGCCGCGGCTGGCGGACGTCAACCAGCTCGAGAAGATCCTCGAAAACCACGGCGTCGATATCGCCGTGCATGGCCGCAAGGCGCCGACGCTGGATGGCCAGCGGATGACGCTGCAGGCCGCCGAGATCGTCGACACCACGGCGCCGTACGAGCTGGTTTCGACCATGCGGGCGAGCTTCTGGGTGATCGGGCCGCTGCTGGCGCGGGCGCACGAGGCGCGGGTGTCGCTGCCCGGTGGTTGCGCCATTGGCACGCGGCCGGTGGACCTGTTCCTGCAAGGACTCAAGGAACTCGGGGCCGAGATCGACATCGACGAGGGTTACGTCGTCGCGCGGGCGCCGAAGGGCGGGTTGCGCGGGGCGCGCGTGGTGTTCCCCAAGGTGACTGTGGGCGCAACGCACGTGCTGCTGATGGCGGCGACGCTGGCCAAGGGCACGACGGTGCTCGAAAACGCGGCGATGGAGCCTGAGATCAGCGATCTCGCCGAGTGCCTCGTGAAGATGGGCGCCAAGATTTCCGGGATCGGCACGCGCACGCTGACCATCGAGGGCGTGGGTGAGCTGCATGGCGCGACCCACGCCGTTGTGGCAGACCGGATCGAGACCGGCACCTATGCAATGGCGGCCGCGATGACCGGCGGCGACGTGCTGCTGAAGCATGCGCGGGCCGAGCATCTGCAGGCAGCGCTCGATACGCTGGGCCAGGCCGGGGTGCACATTTCATCAGAGGCGAACGGCATCCGCGTGCGTCGCAACGGCAACGGGATCCAGGCGGTGCATGCCGAGACCCAGCCGTTCCCGGGCTTTCCGACTGACCTCCAGGCGCAGTTCATGGCGCTGATGACCATGGCGGACGGCACCTCGCAGATCCGCGAGACGATCTTCGAGAACCGCTACATGCATGTGGCAGAGCTGGCGCGGTTCGGCGCCGATATCAAGGTCGATGGCCAGGTGGCGACGGTGACCGGCGTGCCGCGGCTCAAGGGCGCTCAGGTGATGGCGACGGACCTTCGCGCCTCGGTGTCGCTGGTGATCGCGGGGCTGGCGGCGCGCGGCGAGACGGTGGTGAACCGGATCTACCACCTCGATCGCGGGTTCGAGCGGCTCGAGGACAAGCTGAGCGCCGTGGGCGCGGAGATCGAGCGGGTTACCGGCTGATTTTGCGGTTCGGGCGGCGATCCGGCGCAAGCTGCATTGCCCCCTGCCCGCTTAGCTTGTAGATCGTCTTCCGGGCCCCCACTTGCTGGTCAACTTCACCGTTTCCGGACCCCCTAGATATGACCGATCTCAAGCTTCTGGCGCTTGATAGCGAAGACCTCGACGTGATTTCGGCGACCACGCAGGACGCCATCGTGCGCGTCGGCGACATGGGTTACGCCAAGGCCGACAAGCGTTTCGCGCTGCTGATGAACCGCTACGCCTGGGAAGACGGCGCTGGTGCCAAGGCCGGGGTGCGAAAGCGCGCGGCGCTGCATTTCGACCGGGTGACCGGGGTCAAGGTGGCGGGGATCGATACCAATTCGGTCGAGGGCGCGCTGGAATTGCTGACCATCCGGTTCACCGAAAGCGAAGCGCCAAGTGGCTGGGTTGACTTGGCTTTTGCCGGTGGCGGGACGGTTCGGCTGGAGGTGGAGGTGCTGGAGGCGCGGCTGCAGGACCTGGGGTCGGCCTGGGCGGCGAAGGCCAAGCCAGAGCACGCTTCCTGATGCCGGTAAGGCTTGATAGCCGCGATGCCGGCTTTGCTAAATCCTTTGAAACGCTGCTGAATTCGAAGCGGGAAGCTTCGGAGGAAGTGGGTAGCGCGGTTGCCGCGATCCTTGCCGATGTGAAGGCGCGGGGCGATGCGGCGGTGATCGAATACACCGAGCGGTTCGACAAACCGGCTGCAAATCTATGGTCTATCCGCGTCACGGACGAGGAAATAGCCAACGCTAGTGCACGAACTTCTGCCGATGTTCTGTCGGCGCTGACGGTGGCGCATGAGCGTATCCGCGCGCACCACGAAAAGCAGAAGCCACTCGACCACATCTACCAGGATCACCTCGGGGTGACGCTGGGGACGATCTGGACGCCAGTGGAAGCGGTGGGCATCTATGTGCCGGGCGGCACGGCGGCCTATCCGTCGTCGGTGCTGATGAACGCGGTGCCGGCCAAGGTCGCCGGCGCGAGCCGCATCGCCATGGTGGTGCCGATGCCGGGCGGCGAGGCGAACGACGCGGTGCTCGCGGCGGCGAAGATTGCCGGGGTGACCGAGATCTACCGGATCGGCGGGGCGCAGGCGATCGGGGCACTGGCGTATGGCACAGAGACGATCCCGGCGGTGTCGAAGATCGTCGGACCGGGCAATGCGTATGTCGCGGCGGCAAAGCGCCAGGTGTTCGGCACGGTGGGCATCGACATGATCGCCGGGCCCTCGGAAGTGTTGGTCATTGCCGACTCGTCGGCCAACCCGGCCTGGGTGGCGGCGGACATGCTGGCGCAGGCCGAACACGGCGGCGGGGCGCAGGCGATCCTCATTACCACCGACCACAAGTTGGCGGACCTGGTCGAGGACGAGGTATGGCGCCAGATCGAACTGCTACCGCGGGCCGAGATCACGCGCGCAGGCTGGGAAGAGTTCGGTGCGGTGATCACCGTGGCCTCGATGGCGGAAGCGGTGGAGCTGGCGAACCGCATCGCCTCGGAGCACGTCGAGCTCGCGGTCGACGATCCGCAGGCGCTGCTGCCCAAGATTCGCAATGCTGGTGCGATTTTTCTCGGGCATCACACGCCCGAGGCGATCGGCGATTATGTGGGCGGTTCGAACCACGTGCTGCCGACGGCCCGCTCGGCGCGCTATGCGTCGGGGCTGGGGGTGCTGGATTTCATGAAGCGTACGTCGGTGCTGCAATGCGACCCGGCCTCGTTGGCGGAACTGGCGCCGGCGGCGCGGACCCTGGCCCAGACGGAAGGGCTCGAGGCGCACGCGCGCTCGATATCGATAAGGCTCAATCGGTAGATGGCGCTCTCGCCGCGACAGTTCGATCCCAAGAGCGATCGTATCGTCGCCGTGACCCTCGATCCCAACACGATCACCTCGGTCGATCCCGACGAGGTGCATGAATGGCGCATCGCCATCTACGACCTAGTCGAGGAGAACGTCTTCGCCCCGGCGCGGGTGAAGGCGACGGGGCCATATGCGCTGCACGTCTCGATCGTCAGCAACTATATCGTGCTCGATGTGCGCAACCCGGACACCTACGAGCCGATCGCGGCGCACTATTTGTCGCTGACGCCGTTCCGCCGGCTGATCCGCGACTATTTCCGCATCCGCGAGAGCTATTACGACGCGATCAAGACTGGCTCGACCTACCAGATCGAAACCGTCGACATGGCGCGGCGCGGACTGCACAACGATGCGGCGGAGCTGCTGCGCACCCGGCTCGACAACAAGCTGGAGATGGACCTCAACACGGCAAGGCGCCTCTTCACGCTGATCTGCGCGGTGCAGCCGTTTGCCAGCCGGATCGATGAGCGCGAGTCGACGCTGCCGACGGTGCTGTTCGTCTGCTCGATGAACTCGGTGCGCTCGCCGATCGCTGCGGCGCTGGCGCGGCGGTTCTTCCCCGGGCGGCTGATCGTGCGCTCAGCTGGCGTTCGCTCGGGCAAGGCAGATGGGTTCGTGCACGAGGTGATGGAAGAGATCGGCGTCGACATGAGCGTCCACACCCCGCACACCATGGACGAGCTGGTGGCCAACCATTTCGACCTGGTGATCACGCTGTCCAACGATGCGCCGGAAGCGGTGGAGCGGCGTGGGCTGGAGATGGGTGCGATCGAGCATTGGCCGATGCCGGACCCCACGGAGACGGAGGGGAACCGTGAGGCGGTGCTGAGTGCGTACCGCACGTTGAGGGATACGCTACAGCAGCGGGTGCGGGAGCGGCTGGAGAAGCTGGTGGCAGCGCCGACCAAGGCGGCTTGAGCTCTGCCCTTGCCCTCTCCCCTTGTGGGAGAAGGTAGGAGGCGGCCTACTTCTCAAATCCAGCGCGCTGCACCATATGAACATAGCATCGCCACCCACGGGTGGTTCACAAACCGGGCGGCATCCAGTATAGGTGGCGCCCAATTCAAGCCCCCGACATTGTCAGTATCGTGTTTCGCGGGGCCGTCTCAGGAGAGAGAATGGCTAAGGAAGAAGTGCTCGAATTTCCGGGCGTGATCACGGAACTGCTGCCCAACGCGACCTTTCGGGTGAAGCTGGAGAACGAGCACGAGATCATCGCCCATACGGCCGGGCGGCTGCGCAAGAACCGCATCCGCGTGCTTGCCGGCGACAAAGTGCTGGTTGAAATGACCCCCTACGACCTGACCAAGGGCCGGATCAACTACCGCTTCAGGTAAGTTCGGGAGCGCGGCGGCAGAGCCATCGCGCGCCTCCGATGGAGACAGTATGGCCAAGGAAGAAGTGCTCGAGTTTCCGGGGGTGGTAACGGAACTGCTGCCCAACGCGACCTTTCGGGTAAAACTCGAAAACGAGCACGAGATCATCGCCCATACTGCCGGCCGCATGCGCAAGAATCGTATCCGCGTGCTGGCGGGCGACAAGGTGTTGTGCGAAATGACACCTTACGATCTGACCAAGGGCCGGATCACGTACCGCTTCAAATAGGGCACTCCATGGCCAGCCGTCCCGAGCTCATTCTCGCGTCCGCATCGCCGCGACGCCTAGCGTTGCTGAACCAGATCGGCATCGAGCCCGAGCATCTGGTGCCGGCGCATATCGATGAGACGCCCGAAAAGGGCGAGCTGCCCCGCAAGCTGGCGCAGCGTCTCGCCGACCAGAAGGCGATCACCGCGCAGCATAAGGCCAAGAGCACCGGAATCGCCGGCAATGCGCTGGTGCTGGCTGCCGACACGGTGGTGGCCGTGGGCCGCCGTATCCTGCCCAAGGCCGAGACGATGGAAGAAGCCTCCGAGTGCCTGCGCGTGCTTTCGGGCCGCTCGCACCGGGTGTTCACCGCCGTCACCATGCTGACGCCGTCGGGCCAGATGCGCAAACGCCTGGTCGAGACGCGCATTCGCTTCAAGCGGCTGTCGGCGCGCGAAATCGAAAGCTACCTCGCAAGCGCCGAGTGGCGCGACAAGGCGGGTGGATACGCCATCCAGGGCATTGCCGGGGCGTTCGTGCTGAAGCTGCAGGGTTCGTACTCGGCCGTGGTTGGCCTTCCGCTCAACGAGACGGTGGGGCTGCTGGCGGGCGAGGGCTATCCGGTGCACTTCAACTGGCTCAACCAGTCGAGCCTGACGGCGGTCTGAGATGACCGCCGAAATCATCAAGCTGAAGCCGACGCGGCCCTGCCCGATCTGCGGCAAGCCGTCGAGCCAGCAGCACCATCCGTTCTGTTCCGGGCGCTGCCAGGATATCGACCTCAATCGCTGGCTCAGCGGGAGCTATGTGATTCCGGCGGAGCCGGTTGAGGTGGATGAGGAGGACGGGGTGGTGACGCAGGATGATGGGGATGAGGAGTAGGCGCTGGGTGCCTGGCCTCGACATCCCGATCCCCTCTCTTGCGATTTCTAAGGCTTAGCGAAGGGCTAAGCCCAAGAAATCGCTTTCTCCCCCGCAAAGGGGGGAGATGAACAGTGCCCTCCATCTGCGTTGGAGTATCAGTCGGGACTCTCCCCCTTGGCGGGGGAGAAAGCGAAAACTTGGGCTTAGCGCAGCTAAGTCCTTAGTTTTCGCAAGAGAGGGGGTCAGCGGTCTCTCATCTCGAGCACGATTCTCAGTTTCTCGAAGACGCCCTCGGGGTTCTGCAGGACTTCATTGTTCCAGATGCGAAGGGTCCGGAAGCCGGTTGTCCGGAAGTGTTCGTCGCGGAGTTGATCTGTTGCGGAGCCGGCGTGCTGGCTGCCGTCGAGTTCAATGATCAGGCGCGCCTCGAAACAGACGAAATCGAGGATGTAGCCGTCGAGGGGGACCTGGCGTTTGAACTTGAGGCCATCGAGTTGGCCGGCGCGGAGGAGCGACCAGAGCTTGCGCTCGGCATCGGTGCCGTTGGTGCGGAGGGATTTGGCGAAGGCGCGGTGCGGAGGTGGGACTGGCTGGCGCATGCTTCACGACCCCCTCTCTTGCGATTTCTAAGGCTTAGCCAAACGGCTAAACCTTAGAAACGCTTTCTCCCCCGCCAAGGGGGAGATGACGACTGATGGTTCGGCGCGTCCTGCCCTATGGCATCAGTTGCCCGCCGTTCACGTCGATGATCTGCCCCGTGATGTAGCCAGACATCGAGTCCGAGGCCAGGAACACGTACGCGCCCACACAGTCCTCAGCGGTGCCCAGCCGTTGCATCGGGATTTGGGCGGCGGCGGTGTCTTTCACCGATTGCGGGGTCTTGTCGTGGAACGGGGTGATGATGAAGCCCGGGGCGACGACGTTGACGCGGATGTGGTCGGGGGCGAATTCGCGGGCGGCGTTGCGGGTGATGGAGTGCACGGCGGCCTTGGCCGAGGCATAGACCGACGAGCCGGCGAAGCCGCCGAAGCGGCCGGCGATCGAGCCGGTGTTGATGATGGAGCCGCCGCCGGCTGCCTTCAAATGCGGGTAGGCCGCCTTCGTCACGGCCAGCACCGAGCGCACGTTGAGGTTATACACCTGCTCGTACATGGTCTCATCGAACCCGGCATTGGTGACGCGATCGAGGATGGCGCCTGCATTGTTGATGAGGATATCGAGCCCGCCAAGCCCAGCGACCGCATCGGTGACGATTTTTGCGGCGGAGGCGGAGTTGCTGACGTCGCCGATGACCACCGCGGCCTTGCCGCCCGCAGCGCGGATTTCGGCGGCGACGGCCTCGGCGGCTTCGGCGTTCTTGTTGCCATGCACTGCCACCGCGACGCCCAGCCGGCCGAGCTCACGCGCCACCGCGGCGCCGATACCCGTCGACGAGCCGGTCACCAGCACGCGCTTCCCCTTGAGATCTTCCAGCATCTTCTTCCTCCAAAAACGTCGCGAGAGACTAAGCATCACCGGCCGGAGCGCAAGGCCGCAAACAACGGTGCATTGCGCATCACCAAACCGCAGGCACGTCAGCGATGCTGCTGTAACTGTCATCAAATCGTCGCAACAGTCGCTCTGCACCGGTCCGTGGGGGGCCGGCCTGCTGGTCCTGAGGGGGAACCAATGGCTACTGCAGACACGGCCGTAACGTCAGGCCGAGGGTCCGGCCTGACGAAGGACGAACGATTCGTCATCGTCGCGTCGTCGACCGGCACGATTTTCGAGTGGTACGACTTCTATCTCTACGCCACGCTGGCGCCGTTCTTCGCGGCGCTGTTCTTCCCACCCGGCAACGAAACGGCAGCGCTGTTGTCGGCGTTTGCAACCTATGCGGCGGGCTTCCTGGTCCGGCCGTTCGGGGCGCTGTTCTTCGGCCGGATCGGCGACCTTGTCGGCCGCAAGTACACCTTCCTCATCACCGTGCTGGTGATGGGTATTTCCACCTTCGCGGTCGGCCTGTTGCCGACCTACGCGACCATTGGATGGGCGGCGCCGATCCTGCTCGTGCTGCTGCGGCTGCTGCAGGGCCTGGCGCTTGGCGGCGAGTATGGCGGGGCGGCGACCTATGTGGCCGAGCACTCGCAGCCCGGCCGGCGCGGCTATGCGACCAGCTGGATCCAGACCACGGCGACGCTGGGCTTCTTCCTGTCGCTGCTGGTGATCGGGCTGTCGCGCACGTCGATGCCCACTGCGGTATTCGCGGATTGGGGCTGGCGTATCCCGTTCCTCGTTTCGGTGGTGCTGCTCGGCTATTCGGTGTGGGTGCGGCTGAAGCTCAACGAATCCCCGATCTTCAAGAAGATGAAGGAAGAGGGCAAAGGCTCGAAATCGCCCCTGACCGACAGCTTCCTCAAATATCCCAACAACAAGCTGGTGCTGCTGGCGCTCCTGGGGGCAACCGCCGGCCAGGGCGTGGTGTGGTATACGGGGCAGTTCTACGCGCTGTTCTTCATCAACATCACCCAGCAGGTCGACTACCTCACGACCTACATGCTGGTCGGCCTCGCGCTGCTGCTCGGCACGCCGTTCTTCGTGTTCTTCGGCTCGCTCAGCGACCGGATCGGGCGGCTCTACATCATCCTCGCGGGGTGCCTGATCGCGGCGCTGAGCTATTTCACCCTGTTCGGGTGGCTGGCGCAGGCGGTGAACCCGGCGCTCTACGAATACCAGCAGAAGACCACGATCGAAGTGGCGGCCGACCCGGCGCAGTGCCACTTCAACGTGTTCGTGTTCCCGGGCACGGTGTTCGGCGATTGCGACCGCGGCAAGGACCTGCTCACCAAGGGTGGACTGAGCTTCAACTCGGTGGCGCTGCCGGCAGGGTCGCCCGCGACGCTGACGATCAACGGCACCACGGTGACCGGGTTCACGGCGCCGAGCTGGAACCAGGCGCTGATCGACTCGGGCTATCCGAACCTCAAGGCGACACCGTCGACGATCGCGATCTCGCCCGAGCAGGCAGCGGCCATTGCCCAGGCGCAGGCCGACAAGAAGCCGGCTGATGCGATTGCTGCGCTCAATGCGGCACGGATGGCGGCGGATCCGGCGGCCAAGAAGCTGGCCACGGTGACGGCCGTGCCGGCGGTGGACGCCGCTGCGACCTCGGTGGATGTGATCGAGTACACGACGGTGCCGGCGGATACGTCGCGCATCAACTGGTGGATGGCCATCGGGGTGCTGTGGATCATGGTGATCTTCGTGACCATGGTGTACGGGCCGATCGCCGCATACCTGGTAGAGCTGTTCCCGACCAAGATCCGCTACACCTCGATGTCGCTGCCGTACCACATCGGCAATGGCTGGTTCGGCGGGCTGCTGCCGCTGGTGGCAACGGCGATGGTGGCGGCCGCAGGCAACATCTATTTCGGCCTGTGGTTCCCGATCGTCGTGGCGCTAATGACGGTGGTAGTGGGCGGGATTTTCCTCCGCGACACCAAGGGACGCGACCTCGCCGAGTAGCGGCAAGGCCAATCCGGAAGGGCCCCGCGCGGGCCCTTCCACAAGCTGCGGGGCAACCGGCAAAACCCGCTTGCACACCCCGGCAATGCCCCCTATAAACCGCCCGACTTAGCGCCCTCGGGCGCCACGGTTGCCCGGGTAGCTCAGTTGGTAGAGCAGCGGATTGAAAATCCGCGTGTCACTGGTTCGATTCCGGTCCCGGGCACCACTTTTCCATTCCATTTCTGTCGTTCCAGCGGGATGCCCGCAGCGAAGGCTCGCGACCCGGCGAGCTACATCGCAAGCGGCCGGGCACTGTTCGTGCCGACGCACACCATGTGGAAACAGACAGCCGGTCGAGCGGCGAACGCGGGTCCGCTCTAGGCTTGGCACCGAGGTGCTGCCGATCGTGGAGCGGATGAGTAGAGGATCACCGCTCGAGCGGGCTCGTGCGGGTCAGCCGCCGAATGCGAGGGACTGGTTACCGTACGTGGTAACCATGGGCACCTTCTTGGGTGCCGGCACGGTGTACTCGACGGTCTTGGTTTTCACCTTGCCGTCTTTATCGAGGTAGGCGACTTCCTTGGTAAGGACCTGGCCTGTGCTCGCGCAGCCGGCGACCAGAGCCGTCAGGCAAACAACCATAATAATCTTCATTCTAAGCGCACCTATAGCGTCCTTGCAGCATGTCCTGAGCCTCCAATGGCCGGATCAAAGCACGGAATACCGCCCGTTGAAAGGCGCGGTGGAACTCCCGCTCTTATTGCCCGGTCGCCCCTGAAGCAAGCATGCCAGCCTCGTCCTTTGACGGGTAGGAGTTCGCTGTCACATCGTGTAGACGGCTAGCGGTCTCATGATGCGGTGGCTTGGCCATGAAGCTTCAGAATCGACGGGTGCTGCTGATGATCGGCGGCGGGATCGCGGCCTACAAGGCGCTGGAGGTCATCCGGCGGTTGCGGGATGAGGGCGCGCGGGTGCGCTGCGTGATGACCGCGGCGGCGGCCGAGTTCGTGACGCCGCTGTCGGTGGGGACGCTGAGCGCGGACCGGGTGTTTTCCAATCTGTTCGACCGCAATGACGAGCACGATGTCGGCCATATCCGGTTGTCGCGCGAGGCCGACCTGATCGTGGTGGCACCGGCGACGGCGGACCTAATGGCGAAGCTGGCGACGGGCGCGGCGAGCGATCTGGCGAGCGCGGTGCTGCTGGCGTCGGACAAGCCGGTGTTGATGGCGCCGGCGATGAACCCGCGGATGTGGGCGCATCCGGCGACGCGGGGGAACCGGGCGACGCTGCTGGCGGATGGGGTGGAGTTTGTCGGGCCTAATGCGGGGGCGATGGCGGAGGCCGGCGAAGCTGGCGAGGGGCGGATGGCTGAACCGCACGAGATCGTCGCCGCGGTGGTGGCTCGGCTCGGGGGTGTGGGGCCACTGGCGGGCCGGAAATTCATCGTGACGTCGGGGCCGACGCATGAGCCGATCGATCCGGTGCGCTACATCGCCAATCGCTCGTCGGGGAAGCAGGGGCATGCGATTGCCGCGGCGCTGGCGAAGCTGGGGGCCGAGGTGCGGCTGGTGAGTGGGCCGGTGGCCGTGGCTGATCCGGCCGGAGTGAGCACGACGCATGTCGAGACGGCGCGCGAGATGCTGGCAGCGGTGGAGAGCGCCCTGCCCGCCGATGGCGCGGTGTTCGTTGCGGCGGTGGCGGACTGGCGGGTCGACAGCGTTGCGACGGACAAGATCAAGAAGCAGCCGGGCGGCGGTGGGGCGCCGAGCCTCAGCATGGTGGAAAACCCCGATATCCTCGCGACGATCGGACATCATGTGCGCCGGCCGGCGGTCGTCGTGGGGTTTGCCGCCGAGACGCAGGATGTGGTGGCGAACGGACTGGCGAAGCTCGGCCGCAAGGGCGCCGACATCATCGTTGCCAATGATGTTTCGGCGGCCGGCGGCGCGATGGGCGGGGACCGGAACCGGGTAACGCTGCTGACGAGCGACGGCGCGGAGGCGTGGCCGGAGATGGACAAGCAGCAGGTAGCGGAGCGCCTGGCAGAGGTGATCGCCGAACGGCTCAAGGGCGCATGACCAAATCCGCCGAGCTCTCGCCCTATCATCACTTCACCAAGGCGGAATGGGTTGCTCTGCGAGACGGCGAGCCGATGACGCTAAGCGCCGACGACGTGGTGCGGCTCAGGGCGTTGTCCGACCCGATCTCGCTGGCGGAAGCAGAGCAGGTCTACCTGCCGCTGACGCGACTGCTGTCGCTATACGTCGAGGCGATCCAGGGGCTGCACCGAGTATCCTCGCGCTTTCTCAACACGGACGGTCGCAAAGTGCCGTTCATCATCGGCGTCGCCGGATCGGTGGCGGTGGGGAAATCGACGACGGCGCGCATCCTCCGCGCGCTGCTGCAGCGCTGGCCGTCGAGCCCCAAGGTTGATCTCGTCACCACCGACGGGTTCCTGCACCCCAATGCGGTGCTGAACGAACGCGGCTTGATGCGTCGCAAGGGGTTTCCCGAAAGCTTCGATCGGGGACGGCTGGTCTCCTTCCTGGCGGAGGTGAAATCCGGTGCGCCTGCGCTCGAGGTGCCGATCTACTCGCACCTCGTCTATGACGTTGTGCCGGGCGAGCACATCGTGGTGGACCAGCCCGATATCCTGATCGTCGAGGGACTCAACATCCTGCAGCCGGGGCTGCCCGGAAAGGCCGGCGCGCCGATCCTCTACGCATCGGATTTCCTAGATTTCTCGATCTACATCGACGCCGACGCGGGTGACCTCGAGGCCTGGTATCTTGAGCGGTTCTTCCGGCTCAGGGAGACCGCGTTCCGCAACCCGGCGTCGTTCTTCAAGCGCTATGCCGACATGAGCGAAGAGGAAGCGGGCAAGTTCGGGCTCGACAACTGGCGCTCGATCAACCTGCCCAACCTCGTCGAGAATATCGAGCCGACCCGATCGCGCGCCGACCTGATCCTCCGCAAGGGCAGCGATCATCTGGTGGAGGACGTGCGGTTGCGGTTGGTCTAGCTCACAATGGCACTTCATGGCGCGAGCGGGACGCGCTAGGCTTCCCGCTGCCCTGATCACGTGGGGATGACAATGGCCAGCCTGCTTACCCTCACCTATTCCTCGCCGACGCTCGATGTTGCCCGCGGTGAAGAGCTCGTCACCCAGGGCATGCCCGGGCGCGATCTCTATGTACTGGAAAGCGGCAAGTTCGTGGTCGAGCGCGATGGTGTCGAGATCGCGACGATCGAGCACTCGGATGCGATGATCGGCGAGATGTCGGTGCTGCTCGGTAGGCCCCACAGCGCCACGGTGCGGGCCGAACGCGACAGCAAGGTGCGGGTGGTGCGGGATGCGATGCGCATTCTCGAGAAGCACCCTGAGCTGGCGCTGCGGATCGCCATGCTGCAGAGCCAGCGGCTCGATGCCACTTCGGCACTGCTGGTGCAGCTCAACGGCGAAACCGCGGACAAGCCGAGCGAACAGACCTTGATCGGGCGGATCTTCTCGACGCTGATGGCGCCGCCCAAGCCGCACTGACGGCCGGTCGCTAGATCGCGACCAGGCCTTCGCGCAGGATGATCGAGACCGCGTCGGCGCGGTTGCGGGCGTGGAGCTTTTCAAGGATCGCGGTGACGTGGAACTTGGCCGTGTGCACCGAGATATCGAGCGCGCGCGCGATGACCTTGTTCGAGGCGCCATCGACCAGCAGTTCAGCGACCTGGCGCTCGCGCTGGCTGAGGCGCGGCAGCAGCGAGGCGGGAAGGCGCTGGTTGTCGGCACGCTCGACGGTTTCGCGCTCCAGCGCATAACCGGCGCCAATGAGGGTTGCAGCGGCGAGGATCAGGCCGGGATCCAGGCTATCGATGGCGTTGCGGCGCGCTTCGTCTGCGCCAATGCGCAGCACGCGATGCGGGCCGGTGACGCCGCCCAGCGACGTCGGGCGATCGGTAATGGTGACGGCCGCCTCTACCGCGTCCGCTTCGTATAGGTCGTGGCGACCGGCGATCAGCGTGCGAAGCACCTGTTCGAGGGCCGGATCGGTGAGATCGAACGCGACGCCGAGGACCAGTCCGCCAAGGACGGACTGGGCGACCGGGCCCTCAGTTTCGAGGGCGCTCGCCGATGTTGATCTCGAGTTCCAATGCACTGCCACCGCGTAGCACTCCCAAGCTGATATTCGTCCCGACGGTGCCGGTGCTCAAACGATCGGCGACGTCGCCGACGGAATGCACCTGGTCACCACCCCATGTGGTGATTATGTCGCCAACAAGGAAGCCCCCGCGTGCAGCAGGACTATCCGGCTCGAGGCCGACGACGATGGCGCCGCCGTCCTTGCCGAGCGGATGGAGGCTGACGCCGAGCCAGCCGCGCGGGATATAGCCCTTTTCGCTGAGGGTGGCGACGGCACGGGCGATGGTCGCGGCGGGGATGGCAAGGGTGCGGCGGCGGGCGCCGGTGACCGCCATGCCGATGAGGCTGCCATCCGGCGCGACGACCGCGCCGCCCTCGCTGCGGGTCGAAAGGCGGAGACCGAGAGTGATGCGCGCATCGATGTCGCCACCGCGCATGCTGCGCCAGGCGGGGCCAACCTCGGTGACGGAAGCAAGGCCGGAGAGGACGGAGTGTTCGCCACGGCCGACGAGCACGGCGAGCGAGCCGGGCTCGGGCTGCGCAGCCTGCGTCCAGTCGGGGAATTCACCGGTCTCGAACTTCAGCAGCACCACGTCGGTGGTGGCGTCGCGGCCGGCGATCTGGGCCGAGACGACGCTGCCGTCGGCCTTCAGAACGGCGACTTCGTCCTCGGCTTCCAGCGCCTCGTCGGCGGTGATGGCGAGGCCGGTGCGCCAGATGAAGCCCGAGAGTTCGCGGCCATCGCGGCCCTGGATGGCGATGATACGGGGAGCGATTGACGCAGTGAGAGCTGCAAGGGAGGCGGAAAGCGCCTGGAGTTCGGGGAAGGACATGTGAGTGGCCTTGTTGCGATGTTGCCGAAAATCTGCGCCCGGACCGGCCGGCTCGAAAGCTCCCCATATGGGCAGGATCGCCGCGCTGGCTCGCGAAACCCACATTAGCGGGACGAAATCCGGAGTATTCCGATGCCGCAAGCCCTGCCCTTTCCCACCCCCGACCAGCGCCTGCTCGATGTCTATTCGCTCACTGTGTCCGAAGTCGCCGAGGCGGTCGGACCGGCAGTGGGCATGGTGACGACCGACGGCAAGGGACATGGCTCGGGCGTAGTGCTGTCGCAGGACGGGCTGGTGGTGACCAACTCGCACGTGGTGGGCAACCACAAGGACGTGCACGTCGCGCTGCCCGATGGTCACCGGCTGGCCGGGCGAGTGCTGGGGGCGGATCCGGATACCGATCTCGCTATCCTCAAAGTCGACGGCAGCGCTCTGCCGATCGCGGCGCTGGGGGATAGCGGCAGCCTGAAGCGCGGGCACATCGCGATCGCCATCGGCAATCCGCTGGGATTCGAGTCCACCGTTACAGCGGGCGTGATCTCGGCGCTGGGGCGGAGCTTGAGGTCGCCCTCGGGGCGACCGATCGAGGATGTGATTCAGACGGATGCGGCGCTGAACCCGGGGAACTCGGGTGGCGCGCTGGTCTCGAGCCTTGGCGAGGTGGTTGGCATCAGCACTGCGATGATCGCTGGCGCGCAGGGCATCTGCTTTGCGGTGGCGAGCAACACGGTGAAGCTGGTGCTAGGCGAAGTGCTGCAGCACGGCGAAGTGCGGCGGGCTTATCTGGGCGTTGCCGCCGATACGGTGAACCTGCCGCGGCGAGTTGCGGATGCGGCGCATGTCGGCAGCCGCACCGGCGCGGTGCTGCACTCGATTGTCGAGGGCGGGCCGGCGGCGCGGGCCGGAGTGCGCGAGGGCGATGTGCTCTTGAGCCTCGATGGGCGGCCAGTGGAAGGCCCGGGGCCGCTGCTGCGGATGCTGACGGCGGACGCTATCGGGCGGCGGGTGCGGCTGCAGGTGCTGCGGCAGGGGCGGCTGCTGGAACTGGATGCCGTGCTGACGCAGCGGCCGAGTGGGCCGGAGGCGCGGTAGGGACGCCCCTCCACCGGCGTCATTCCCGCGAAGGCGGGAACCTAGTGCGATCTCTCAACAACCGTGGAAGCTGAGGCGTCCCACTGGGTCCCCGCCTTCGCGGGGATGACGGCGGTGGGTGGGGATGGAAGAACCAAGCGCCAGCCCGACCGTCTTGCTGCTGTGACTACCGTTCAATACGGTGGGCGGAGTGGCGGAGGACAGTAGAATGGCGGCTGAGTGCAAGGTTATTCGTGGCGGCCTGGGCTTTCACGGCAAGCAGGGGCTCGATTACTTCGCCGGCGTTTCGGCGGAGTCGGCGGGCGCCAAGGGCATTTGCATGCACATGGCCGTGCTCCCGCCGGGGGCCGAGGCGAAGCCGCACTATCACGAGGCGCACGAGACGGCGATCTTCCAGATCGAGGGCTCGACGTCGTTCCGGCATGGGCCGAACCTCGAGTTCACCGATGTGGTCAACGAGGGCGACTACGTCTACATCCCCGCCGGCGTGCCGCACCAGCCGTTCAACCCGACCAGCAAGATGGCGCGAGCGCTGATCGCGCGAACCGACCCCAACGAGCAGGAAAGCGTGGTGCTGATCTAGGAGCGCTCGCGATGCAGAAGCTGCTCATCCTCCAGTCGCTCTGGTCCATGCTCGGCCTCAAGGGCGCGCCGCCCGAGCGGTCGCTCGAGGCCAATGTCGAGATGATCGCCAATGCCGGGTTCGACGGGTTCGGCACACTGTGGGTCGACCCGGACGAGGCGCAGCGCGCGGCGCGGCTGGCGAAATCGGCGGGACTGGTGGTCGAGGGGCTGTGCTTTCCCACCGATGTCGAGAGTCTGTTGCCGGCGCTTGAATGGGGCGCGGCGTTCGGCGTGCACCATATCAACATCCAGCCCAACCTTCGGCCGCGTACGCTGGCCGAGGCGGTGCGGATTGCCGAGGGCTGGCTGAAGATCAGCGAACAGGTGCCGTTCCCGGTCTATGTCGAGACGCATCGCGACCGGATGACCAACGACCTCCATTTCACGCTCGACCTGATCGCCGCCCTGCCCGAGCTGAAGCTGCTCGGCGACCTCTCTCACTATGTGGTCGGTCGGGAGATCGTCCTCCCCGTGTCCGACGAGATCGAGGCACAGATCGCGACGGTGCTGGAGCATTGCTGGGCCTTCCACGGCCGGGTGGCGAGCAGCGAGCAGGTGCAGCTGCCGCTGTCGTTCCCGCAGCACGCGCCATGGCTCGAGCAGTTCGGTACTTGGTGGCGGAACGGCTTTGCCGACTGGAAGAACCGGGCTGGCCCGGACGATGCACTGAGCTTCCTCTGCGAGCTGGGGCCGCAGCCTTACGCCATTGCCGGGGCGGACGGGGCGGACCTGACCGACCGTTGGGCGGAGTCGCTGCAGCTGCGCGACCTGGCGCGGGCGGCGTGGGGCCGAACGATAAATTGATCGACAGCCAACTTCGCGGCGCCATAATGGTGCGCAAGCTGAAGTAGTAGAACGTTCTGGTGGGCAGCCTTTTACGGGGGCGGGTTCCGTGCAGACAAAGACGATCGGCAATAACGGCCCGTCGCGGCGGGCGTTTCTTCTGGGTGCGGCGAGTTTCGGCGGGCTCGCGCTGAGCGGCTGCTCGGCAATGGTGGGCAGCCGGCAGATGACGCTGCCCAATCTGCTGCCGGCGGTGATCTCGCCCTACTACCTGCAGATCTACGGCGCGATGCCGGAAGAGCGGTACCCGGTGCCGGCGGTCAACCTCAACAAGGTGGATCAGGCATTCCTGCGGACCGAGGTGGACGACCCCACGGGTGAGCGGCCGGGCACCATCGTCGTCGAGACCTCGCAGCGCTACCTCTACCTGGTGCAGGACGGTGGCCGTGCCATCCGCTATGGCGTCGGGATCGGGCGCGACGGGTTCACCTGGTCGGGGCGCGGCAGCATTGGGCGCAAGGCGCAGTGGCCGACGTGGTATCCGCCATCGTCGATGATGCAGCGGCAGCCCGAGACGCGGGAGTTTGCGGGCGGCATGCCCGGCGGGCTGAACAACCCGCTGGGGGCGCGGGCGATGTACATCTATCGCGGCGGGGTGGACACGATCTACCGCATCCACGGCACGCGCGAGTACTGGAGCATCGGCAAGGCGGTGTCGTCGGGCTGCGTGCGGCTGATCAACCAGGACGTGATCGATCTCTACTCGCGGGTTTCCGTCGGCACGCCGATCATCGTCAACGGCTAGCTAGTCCCTTTGGCGCGTCATCGTCGCCTTGGGGACCGGGCAGTTCATCTTGCCGGTGAAGGGATCGAGCGTACAGGTCGGCCAGATGTGACAGGTCATCTTGCCGGTGAACGGATCGAGGGTGCAGTTTGGCGGGATGCTGTCGCTGTTGTTGCGCCCGGCGGAAGCGGGGCCGGCACCCAGGGTGGCAGCGAGAACGGCGGAAAGCAGAACGATGCGGAGCATGGTCGTGATCCTCTCGGCTGGTTCTATGCCGGTGATGCTGGGACGCGACGCCTGAACGTCGGCTGAGCGCGGTATTCAGCAGGAACCAAAGCGCCGGGACGGCCATTGAACACTAGCCACGGGAGGGGAATGGAATGGCTGCTGTGAGGACGAAAGGGACGCCGAAGGCGGCGCAAGTCGACCAGGTCATCGACGAGAATGGGATGCCGATCTCGCTGCCCGAGGACTCGTCGCTGCAGGTCACCCGCGATGTCGAGGAGACGATCGGCGCGACCGGGCCGACCAACTGGTGGCAAATGGGGCTGATCGGGGTGGGGATCGTCGTGGTGATCCTGCTCGGGTTCCAGTTGCTCGCCAGCAATACCCGCGCGCCGGTGACCGCACCCGCGGCAACGACGACCGCGCAATGAAAAGAGGCCCGGGACGTGCCCGGGCCTCGAACTTGATCGAAGTGAGACTCAGCCCTGGATGGGCGAGAGTTGGATTTCGACGCGACGGTTCTGCGCGCGGCCGGACTCGGTGCCGTTGGAGGCGATCGGATCCTCTTCGCCCTTGCCGGTGATGTAGAAGCGGCGCTGGTCGACGCCCTGGCTGGCGAGGATGGTCGCGACCGCGGTGGCGCGGCGCTGGCTCAGTTCCTGGTTGTAGCTGTCCGAACCCTGCGAGTCGGTGTGGCCGTAGACGTCGATGACGGTCTTGTTGAACTTCTTCAGCACGAGGCCGACCGAAACCAGGGTTTCGCTGAACTGCGGCTGCACCGTCGCCGAGTCAGTGGCGAAGGTGATGTTGGACGGCATGTTGAGGATGATCTGCTGGCCGACGCGGGTGACCGACACGCCGGTGCCCTGCAGCTGAGCGCGGAGCTCGGCTTCCTGCTGGTCCATGTAGCTGCCGATGGCCGCGCCGGTGAGGCCGCCGACGCCCGCGCCGATCAGCGCCGCAACGCGCGGGTCATTGCCGGTAGCAGCACCGATGATGCCGCCGACGACTGCGCCGCCGCCCGCGCCGATCAGGGCGCCGCCGGTGGTGTTCGAGAGCTGGCTCTGGCCGGTATAGGGATTGATCGAAGTACAGGCGCTCAGCGACAGGGCCGCGAGGCCGGCGATCAGAATCTTGGATTTCATGGACGTCCCCCGTAGGTGTGGCGCTGGTTCTCGCCACCGATTGCGGCAGCAAGGTGTTCACCTTCTGCCATTTGCCCGCGCCGACGTTAGATCAGGATCGCGTTGTGTTGAAGCGGTCCTTTTGCGGATGAATCAGCCGTGCGCCCAGCCACCGTCGACGAGGAAATCCTGGCCGGAGATCATCTTCGAATCGTCGGCAGCGAGGAACAGCACCATGCGGGCGATATCGTCAGGGTAGAGCCGGCCCTTCACCGGCTGGACCTGCTCCAGCATGGCGAACGCCTCGGGCGTGGCCCAGAGCTTGAGCTGCCGTTCCGTCATGATCCAGCCCGGAACGAGCGTGTTGGCGCGGATCCCGTGCTTGCCGTATTCGCGCGCCATCGAGCGCGACATGCCGTGGGCGCCCGCCTTGGCCGAGGTGTAGACGGTCAACTCGGGGGTGTTGGTCATCCAGCTGACCGAACCGAAATTGATGATCGAGCCCCTGCCCGCCGCGATCATCCCCGGCGCTACCGCCTGCGTGGCAAAGAACGCGTGCTTGAGGTTGACGGCCATGTTGCGGTCCCAGGCCTCGGGCGTCATCTCGGCAATGGTGTGCCGCGTGTCGTTGGCCGCGTTGTTGACCAGCGCCAGGGCCGGGCCGTGCGCCGCCTCGAAATCACGGATAGCGGCCTGGTAGGCGGCGATATCGGTGATATCGCAGCGGGTGAACTTCACCGTGGCACCGGCGGCGCTCAGTTCAGCGGCGAGCTTGTTGCCGGCCTCGTCGGCGATATCAACGAAACCGACCTTCGAACCCTGCTCGGCAAAGGCGCGGACCACGCCCTCGCCGATACCGGAGGCGCCGCCGGAGACGACGACGGGCGTGCCTTTGAGGCTGGGATAGATGGCGTAGTCGGACACGGAACCCCCCCGGGGAACTGTTGTTGGCGGGGGATTTAGCGTGAGGGACGGCGCGCGGCAAGGGAGACCCGTACGCGAGGGTACGCGGAGGCACGATTTGTCACCGGGAAGACATATCCGCTGGCTAGGGAGCGCTTCCCTCCCCCTCATGAAGTCCGCGCGCCATGTCCCTCGATCTCGTCAAGCCCGCCCAGATTGCCCTGCTCAATGGTCCGCCGCAGGCGGAGCGGGATCGACTCGATGCGCTGGAGCGCACCGAGGCCAACCATGCCGCGGCGATGGCCGGGCTCGAATGCCTGCAGCGGGTGGAGGCACCGGCGACGGGCGGTAGCGAGGTGCTGGCGTTTCCGCTGACCGTCGCTGCCTGGAACCTCGAGCGCTGCTATGCGGTGGAGCAATCCGCCGCGATGCTGAAGCGCGAGGGCGCTGGCATCGCGCTGCTGTCGGAGGTCGACAACGGCATGGCGCGGACCGGTCAGCGGCACACGTCGCGCGATGTCGCCGGGGAGCTGGATATGGCTTACGCGTTCGGGGTGGAATTCCTGGAACTGGAGCTTGGCGCCGAAGTGGAACTCGAGTTCTGCAAGGACAACTTCAACCGGCATGGTTTTCACGGCAACGCGCTGTTGGCCCGGACGGCACTGCAGGCGCCGGTGATGATCCGGCTGGAAGCGCATGGGCACTGGTTCACGCCCGAGAGCCCGGCGCGGCGGGTGGGCACGCGGTGTGCCATCGCGGCGAGCGTGATGACCACCGAAGGTCCGCTCTATGCGGTGTCGGTGCATCTCGAGAACCGCGGCGACGCTGGCTACCGCGAGGCGCAGGTGCGCGGGCTGATCGACGCCATCGACCAACTCGCGGGCGACACACCTGTCATCATCGGCGGCGACCTCAATACCGGGCTGGCGGACGGCGGCGACTTCGAGAAGGAGACGCTGTTCGCGCATGCCTATGGGTGCGGCTTCGAACGGCATGGCGGGCCGATCGGGCAAACGACGACACGACCGAGCCGGGTAAGCCGCGGCCCGCGCGGGACGTGGAAGCTCGACTGGTTACTGACGCGCGGGCTGGTGGTGGAGGAAAGTCGCATCGTGCCGTCGGTGGCGCCCGATGGCGAGGTGCTGTCGGATCACGACATGGTCGTGGCGACGGTGGCGGGGTTCGTTCGCTGAGACTGGATGTCTCGGCCATCTCTCCCCTTGTGGGAGAGAAAGCGATTTCTTGGGCTTAGCGTTTGCTAAGTCGTAGAAATCTCAAGAGGGTGGATCATGGGAGGCACGATGGCTCCGCGCCCCCTCTCTTGCGAAAACTAAGGGCTTAGCAAACGCTAAGCCCAAGTTTTCGCTTTCTCCCCCGCCAAGGGGGAGATGAGGCCGGTGGCCCTCAATCAGACCGAGTCGTCCTCGACGATCACCTTGCCGGTCGGCGCCACGTCCATGGCCTCGACCTTCTGCAGCAGCTGCTCGATCTTCTCGACATTGGCGATATGCCGCGTCTCCATCGAGAAGTTCAGCGTGATGTACTCGCGGCCGGGACAGAAGGTGCAGATGTTGGCCGCCGGGTGCCAGGCGCCGCAATAGATCGGCTCCATCATGCCGTGAGTCATCGGACCGTAAGTGCGGTGCGGCGGGACCAGGGTGAGCACAATGTGGATGCCGCCGTTGAAGCGCCAGAAGCGCTTGTTGGGCAGCGCAGGGACCAGCCGGTTCAGCGTGCGCAGCGACTTGAACATCGAGTTCATCATCACCTGGAACTTGGTGATGTCTTTCTTCTCGATCTTGTCGATGGTGTCGTCGACCTTGCGGACGTACTCGACGAAATCGTCGATCACCTCGAACTTGGCCTCGAGCGCACGGACGCGGAAGAAATCGTCATCGGCGTCGTGGCGCTTGCCATCGAGCATGGTGTAGGCGGCGCCGATCACCTTTTTCGACATGTGCCGATCCTCGCCCTCGCCGTTGAGGGCGTGGGTGACGAGCGCGAACATCAGCGAGCGCTGGCGCACGCCGAGCTTGTTGGCAAGCAGCCGCAGACGATGACGCTTCAGCGCCAGGGTCTTGAAGCCCCACGGCTTTTCGGCCGGAGCGAGAATGTTGGCGAGGGTGATGTACATGAAGGTCATGCCCCAGCCGCGGAGCGTGCCCTTGATGCGGGCGCCGAGGCCGACCTTGTTGGACTTGTCGGACATGACGCCGTGGCCGGCGGAGGCCGAGCGGGTGAGCAGCGCCGAGTCGGAGCCCTCGAGCAGCGCGTGGCTCGAGCGGACTTGGATCATCGAGGCGCGGCCATCGGCGTCGGGACCGCCGCGGCGGACGACGGCGGAGACGCGGAACAGCGGCAGGTCGTCACGCTCGAAGATATCGGGCGACTTCGACACCCACTTGTCGGGGTAGCCGTCGAACTCGTCGACTTCCTCGACATGGGTGATGGCATCGAGCAGGTGCTTGGGGAACGGCTGGCCGGGACGGGCGCCGACGAAGCCGTGGCTCAGCTGCGGGGCCAGCGCCACCATGTCGGCGACGAGATTGGCCAGCGAGTCCTTGGTGAAATGCGACTTCGAGGCGGCGGTGAAAAACACCGTGTCGCGCGCCTCGTAGAGAAACCACTGGAAATCGGTGAACAGCGCCTGCGGATGCTTGTTGACGGCGGCCAGTGCAAGATCGAGCACCTCCGCGTGGTCGTTGGCGAAGCTGGACGAAGAGAAGCTCTTCATGGCGGATCCCCCTGTTTCCGTATGGTTGATACTATCGGACGCCAAGGCCGGGTCAACGGAAAGGCATCAGGGCCGTTAATCCGGTTGGAACGGCTGTTAGGGCGCAACTGACACGACGGCGCTGAACCCATTCTGAACGGATCATAGCACCCGCTTCGAGAGCCACCTGTGACGCCCCGCGCACATCTGTTTGATTGGCAGTCGGCCCCTCATTGTTTAGGATGGTTCCAAGGTTCGCTGGCAAGGCTCAGTCCGGCCAATGACTTGTATTGGTCGCCGCGCGGCGAATTGACCTATGTCAATGCCGATGCCGCAGGACTAGCTATCGGTTCGCAGGTGGGTTCGCCACAGGGCGCATAGCCTGCACTTCGAGAGTGGGACAATGGACTATCGCGGGTTTTTCGAGGACGCCGTCGACACCTTGCGGCAGGAAAAGCGCTACCGCGTTTTCGCCGACCTCGAACGAATTGCCGGGCGTTTCCCCCGGGCCATCTTCCGGGACAATGCCGACAACCAGCGCGAGATCACCATCTGGTGCTCCAACGACTATCTGGGCATGGGCCAGCACCCAGTGACCATTGCCGCGATGCAGGACACCGCGGCAAAGCTCGGCGTCGGCGCTGGCGGTACCCGCAATATCTCGGGCACCAACCGCCCGCTGGTCGAGCTCGAGCGTTCGCTCGCGGACCTCCACCGCAAGGAATCGGCGCTGGTGTTCACCTCGGGCTTCGTTTCGAACGAAGCCGCGATCGCCACCATTGCGCGGCTCTTGCCGGATTGCGTGATCTTTTCCGACCAGCTCAACCACGCCTCGATGATCCAGGGCGTGCGCCAGTCGGGCATGGAAAAGAAGATCTTCCGGCACAACGACGCGGGCCATCTGCGCGAGTTGCTCGCCTCGGTCGACAAGAAGCGGCCCAAGCTGATCGTCTTCGAGTCGATCTACTCAATGGACGGCGATGTGGCGCCGATCGCCGAGATCTGCGACCTGGCCGAGGAATTCGGCGCGCTGACCTATATCGACGAAGTGCACGCCGTCGGCATGTACGGCCCGCGCGGTGGCGGCATTGCGGAGCGCGAGGGACTGATGGGCCGCATCGACATCATCGAAGGCACGCTGGCCAAGGGCTTTGGCGTGATGGGCGGCTATGTGGCCGCCAACCAGGCGATCATCGACGCGATCCGCTCCTATGCACCGGAGTTCATCTTCACCACCGCCCTGCCGCCGGCGCTCTGCGCGGCGGCCCGGGCTTCGATCGAGCATCTGAAGACATCGTCGGTGGAGCGCGAGGGTCAGCAGCGCCAGGCGCAGCTGACCAAGGACATTCTCGGCGATGCCGGCCTGCCGGTGCTGAAGACCGACACGCATATCGTGCCGATCATTGTCGGCGATGCGCGGCTGTGCAAAGCGGCGAGCGACATGCTGCTCGAAAAGCACAACATCTACATCCAGCCGATCAACTACCCCACCGTGCCCAAGGGCACCGAGCGGCTGCGCATCACGCCGACGCCGCTCCACACCGACGAGATGATCATCGAGCTGCGCCACGCGCTGGTGAGCGTCTGGGCCAGCCTCGAGCTGCCGCGCGAGCGGCCGACCGAGAAGGTCAGCTCGAACAAGCTGATGGGTGGGGATCTGACGCTGACGGGCGCTGGCGGCTGAGATAATCGCCTTCTCCCCTTGTGGGAGAAGGCGATCACCGAACCATTACGCCTAAACCGCCTCTTCCAGCCTGAACCCCCGTGCCCAGATCTCCCCGCTCCCTGCCAGTTGCAGCCCATAGCGGATCAGCGCCGCGGTTTCCGGCACCGCCATCACCACCTCTCGGCCGGTCCAGCCGAAATCGCCCCGTGCCGGCGTGTTCGCCACGTTGATCGGGCGGCCGTCAGCGGCGTCGAGCTTCAGCCAAATGGCGCCTCGCTCGACCGCCTTGCCCATCAGTTCGGCGCCGAGCCGCACTGTCTTGCCGCGCCAGGTGTCGGCCGGGATGGTTCGCATCAGGCCGCCGAACTCGTCGACATCGACGATGCCGTTGGGGCTGGTAGAGGCGACGCGCATGGCGTCCGGAATGTCGGGATCGAGGCCGGCGCGATAGGCGTTGCCACGGCCGATGCCGGTGAGGGTCCAGCCGGCCGGCAGGGTTGGTGGGGACTCTTCGAGGCGGATGCGGGCGGCGAGCGTGTTCCAGTCGGCAAAGCCGAACTGCAGCGCCACCAGTTCGAGGCAATCGGAGTGGCCGAGCTCGAGCTTCTTATCAGCGAGGCCCTGGCGGAGCGCGCGGGCCATCTGCTTGGCATCAAGGAAAGTCTGCATGGTCTGAACCTTTCACCGGGCAGCGATGAGGGTCAGTGCTCGCGTTGCTGACGGCTTGCCCGAGGTCAAACCACAAAGATGAAGTCGCGCGGTTCACCGTCCCCGAGGGGTGCGAGCGGCAGGCTGCACGGGCCTGCAGCTCAATGTCACCTTCGCGCGCTCGGAGTCAACGGCGTCACGCGGTGGGCCGCTCACCGCCGAAATCGAGGTTTGTGGGACGGCTCAGGTAGCGGGGCTCCGGCTCGGTGGTCGGCACGTGCTCGCCAACCGTTTCGAGGCTGAAGCCGCGAGCCCAAGCTTTGCCAGCGCCTTTCAGGAAGAAGCCGAAATGGAGGCTGGTGGCGGCTACCGGAATGTAGAGCACGATGTGGCGTTCGGACCAGCCGGTCGTGCCGGTGAGCGGGCCATCGGTCCGGCGCTTCAGCATGTTGTCGAAACAGAGCGGTTGGCCAGTCGTCGAGTCGGCGCGTAGCCAGATGGTGGCGAGATCGGCGTACTCGGTACGAAGCTCGGCGGCGAGACGGACCCGCTTGCCGCGGAAGTTGTCAACCAGCACCGACTGCATCAGCACGGCAGTTTCACCGGCAACACGGCCGATTGCCTCGTCGCGGTCGGGGCGGCTTTCGATCAGCGCGGTGCCCAGGGCCTTCGGATCGATGCCGAGACGGTAGTTCCGCTGGTCGGTATGGCTGGCGACGTGCCAGCCGGGCGGCAGCTCGAGCGGGGCGAGTTGGGCGGCCTCGATGCGCGCCGAAAGCATGTTCCAGTTGGCGAGGCCGAACTGGCGGGCGACGAGTTCGAGCGCGTCGGAGTGCGAAATCTCCTGGCCGCGTTCGGCGAGGGCATGGCGCAAGGCCTTAGCCATAGCCTTCGAGTCGAGAAAGGAATGCATGGTCTGATCCTCTGTCGGACAGCACGCAAGGTCAGTGCTCGCATTGCCGACGGGCCGTCCGTTGAGGGCTCAAACCCGGTAGATCAGTGGTGCATTCACCCTTCCCTTGCGGGCGCGAGCGGCAGGCTGCACCCGCCCTGGCGCTCAGGATAGCGATGGCGGTGCTGCTGTCAAATGCTGGACTGTGACAGCGCGGCGGGGGAAGGTTGGGGTATGCAGCTTCGTCTCCACTCCCGCTACCAGAACTCGGCCGGACAGCGCGTTCGTATCGTGCTGAACCTCAAGGGCATCGGCTACGAGTACGTGCCGGTGCCTTCCGCCAGTTCGCCCGAATATCGCGCCATCAACCCGCAGGGGCTGATGCCGGCGCTGGAGATCGACGGGCGGATCGTGGCGCAGTCGATGGCGATCATCGGGCTGCTGGAGGAGCTCTATCCGGAGCCCCCATTGCTACCGAACGATCCGATCGAGCGGGCGGAGGCACGGGCCTTTGCGCTGCTGATCGCAGCGGATCTGCATCCGATCAACAATAACCGGGTGCGGAAGTACCTGGCCGGACCGATGGGCGCGAGCGAGGCGCAGGTGGACGGCTGGTATCGGCACTGGGTGGCGACGGCGTTCGAGAGCCTCGACACGGCACTGGCGCGGCGGACACGGTCGACGCGCTATGGGTTCACCGATGCGCCCGGGTTGGCTGAGGCCTGCCTCGTGCCGCAGATGGCCAATGCCCGGCGGTTTGGGTGTGATCTGGCGCCGTATCCGCTGCTCCAGGCGCTCGACGCGGCTTGTCGCGATCTGCCCGAGTTCGTGGCCGCGCGCCCGGAGACACAGGTGGACTTTCCGGGGTAGGCGCTACGATCTCGGCGGATCCGAACGCTGGCGCGAGCCGCCCCCCTGTCCCCTTCTCCCTAAGTATGGGGAAGGAGACGCCTGGCACTGACATCGAGGTTATCGGCTCCCTCCCCCTGTTCAGGGGAGGGGACAGGGGTGGGGGTCGGCTACCGCCGACCGAAGCCCTGCACCCGCCGGCGCCTCAGCTCGTCAGCACGATGCGCATCAGATCAGCCGTGTTGCGGGCGCCGAGCTTTTCCATGACGCGGGCGCGGTGCACCTCGATGGTGCGGGGGGAGATGCCGAGTTCGCGGCCGGCTTCCTTGTTGGACTGGCCGTTGGTGATGAGCTGAAGCACTTCGCGCTCGCGCGGAGTAAGCTGATCGAAGCCGCGCACCTCGATGTGGCGGCGGCCGCCCGCAACGACGGCGCCGAGCTGGATGTCCTGCCTCAGCGCCTCGCGCACGGCGCGGACCAGGCGCTCGGAATCGATCGGCTTGGTGAAGACATCGGTGGCGCCGGCTTTCATCGCGAGCACGGCGGAATCGACCTCCGGCCGATCCTCCAGGATGAACACCGGCGTCCCCGTGCGCAGGGTTTTGACGCGCTTGAGGATCGCCAAACCGTCCTCGTTGCCGATGCGGATATTGATGATGGCGACGTCGGGCCGGCGGCGTTCCACGCCGCTCAGGAAATGCGCGGCATCGACCGAAAATGCGGTCTGGAAGCCCTCGAGCCGGAACAGGACGCTCAACGCCTCACAGGTGGAGGCGTCGGCATCGAGGATGTGGATCAAGCGATCCCGGTGCAGAAATGACGGATAGTAAAATGACTCAGTCACGACGTCCTCCGGCAACAAACGACGTAAAGACGAGATTGCGCGCTCTGGCTCAACGCGAGCCGGAAGCTCTGCGTGGACGCCGGGACGCACGATACAAGACGCTGTTCTTACGAGTATTCAGCCCACACCAACGCAACGAACTATCGTCGCGCACCATGCAACAACTGCCCGCACACTCCGATTAGAAGAACTACGTATGCGGGAGCCCTTAATGACGATAGGGATAAATGCCTGTGTGGCGCATGTCAAGGACTATTGTCCTATCTGATAGCAGAACTGGCGGGCGAGCTGGCGCTTACTTCTGCGCCTTGATCGCGTCGCGGATCTCCGTCAGCAGCTTTTCTTCCGTCGTCGGGGCCGGTGGGGCGGCGGGGGCGGCGGCTTCCTGCCGGCGGAGGCGGTTGATGCCCTTGACCACGAGGAACAGGACGAAGGCGATGATGGTGAACTTCACCACAGCGTTGATGAACAGGCCGTAGTTGATGGTGGCGACGCCGGCCGCCTTGGCGGCGGCGACAGAGGGCACCGGCAGGTTGTTGGGGTTGGAGATGACGAAGAACAGGTTCGAGAAGTCGATCCCGTTCAGGATCAGGCCAATGATCGGCATGAACAGGTCATCGACGATGGACGAGACGATGGCACCGAACGCCGCGCCGATGATCACGCCGATGGCCAGATCCATGACGTTGCCCTTCAAGGCAAAATCGCGAAATTCCTTGAACATGTCAGTCCCCTTGGTTGGCGGCGCCGACCGGCCCTCCCGTTGCGGCAAATGACCCCAAGCCGCGCCCTCACCGGAGTTTTTCCGCTTCTTATCGACAAAGCAACTCAACTGTTGAGTTGGAGGTGGCGCTGTGGGGGGACGGAGGCGGCAGCAGCAACCACCGCCCTTGCCTTCTCCCCTTGTGGGAGAAGGTGGCGCGAAGCGCCGGATGAAGGGGGCCGCAACCGCAGGTTGCGCGATCGGAGCGTGAGCGACGGTGTCGGAGGGGGTGGAGCCAACCCTTCATCCGCCCTTCGGGCACCTTCCACAAGGGGAGAAGGCACTCGCGCCGCCGGTGTCCTTCAACAGCCACGACTTTGTGCGGCCTTGCGAGGGGATGACGCGGGGCAGATACTTGGGACGGGCGAAAAAAAGAGATGATCGAGACGCTGACCGACCTACAGGATTCGCTGCGACAGGCGATCGACTACATCCCGCAGGGTGTGGCGGTGTTCGACCGCGACCTGCGGCTGGTCACCTGCAACGCGCGCTATGGCGAATTGCTGGCAGTGCCGCAGGAGTTGCTGCGGCCGGGGATACCGCTTTACGACATGGCGCTGTTCGTGGCGCGGCGCGGCGACCTGGGGGCCGGCGATGCCATCTCGCTGGCGGTGCAGCGCGTGCAGACGCTGACGCAATCGCACACCACGGTGAGCCAGCGGCTCGGGGCCAAGGGCCAGGTGCTGGAGTTCCACTCGGCGCGGCTGCCGGATGGCGGGCTGGTGATCAGTTTTGCGGACGTGACGGCGCGGGTGGATGCGGAGACCGAACTCGCGGGCATGAACCAGACCCTCGAGGGGCGCGTCGAGGAACGCACCGCGGCGCTGATCCGGGTGAACTCCGAGCTCGAAGTGGCGCGGGCCAAGGCGGATGCGGCCAATCGCGACAAGACGCGGTTCTTTGCGGCCGCGAGCCATGACCTGCTGCAGCCGCTGAACGCGGCGCGGCTCTACACCTCGACGCTGGTGGAACGGGCCGGCGGCACCGGGCTCGACGAGCTGGCGCACTCGATCGAGGCCTCGCTGACGGCGGTCGAGGAGATCATGGCGGCGCTGCTCGATATCTCGCGGATCGATGCGGGCGCCGTGAAGCCGGCGGCGACGCCGTTCCAGGTGCGCGACCTGCTGAAGAAGGTCGATGTCGAGTTCGCGCCGCTGGCCCTGAAAAAGGAGATCGACCTCAGGCTGGTGGATACGTCGCTCGCGGTGGTTGGCGATCGGGCGCTGACGGCGCGCGTCATCCAGAACCTCGTTTCCAACGCCATCAAGTACACGCGGCCCGGCGGCCGGGTGCTGGTGGGGGCGCGGCTCAAGGGCGGACGCGTGCGGTTCGACGTGATCGATACCGGCATCGGGTTCAACAAGGACCAGCATGCGCTGATCTTCGCCGAGTTCAGCCGGCTGGAGCACGGCGCGCGGATGGCGCAGGGGCTGGGGCTGGGGCTATCGATCGTCAAGCGGCTGGTGACGGCGCTGGGGCTGACGATGGAGCTCGAGAGCAAGGAAGCCCGTGGTTCACGCTTCTCGCTTTACCTGCCGCACCACCGCTCGCCCAAGGTGGTGCCGGAGGCGAGCCCGGAACGCGAGCCGACATCGAACCTCAGCGGGTTGAGGATCCTCTGCGTCGACAATGAGCGGGCGATCCTCGATGCGATGGAGGGGCTGCTTGGCGGCTGGGGGTGCGATGTGCGCTCGGCGCGCTCGCTCAAGGATATCGACAAGGACGGGCTGCTGCTCGGCTGGCTGCCCGACCTGGTGCTGATGGACTACCACCTCGACCAGACCTCCGGCCTCGATGCGATCGAGTGGCTGCGGCACAATGTGGGCGGGCACCTGCCGGCGGCACTGGTGACGGCCGACCGCAGCCCGGCAGTGCGGGCGCTCGCCGAGGATCGCGGCATCACGGTGGTGACGAAACCGGTGAAGCCGGCGGCGCTCAGGGCCACGATCAGCCAGCTTGCCGGGCAGCGCGGGCGGAAGCGGGTGGAGGTCTAGGCGGCACGCCAGCTCGGTCCGGGCTGCTTCCGGCTCGCCCGAGCGATACGGACTTTGGTCCGCCTAGGCGGTCGCCGCCGCACAGTGCAGGGTTCCGGAGTGCTCGGAGTCGAATGGCTGCGCTGTTCGGTCAGGTCCGTCCTAATCGGGCTGTTGAGGAAAACCGCGAGACTCCGGGTCCTGCAATTCGTTGACATTGGCGCTCAGCCAGACAACAGCGAAACGCGTTAGCTGCACGTCTGGCCCCATTTGGGTGCCGCATGTCTAAAATCGTCGATCCGTTCCTTCAAGCAGCAAGCATGCACTTGAGGGCGGCGACCATGGAGGCCACAAAATGAAGACTCTATCCAGGATTGCCCTGCTGGGGCTTGTCGCTATTTCGCCGGCTGTGCCGTCGATGCTGGGCATGGACCAGGCGCTTGCTGCCGGTCGTCCCGACAGCCAGGGTAACTCGGAAGCCGCTCACGAAAATGCAGGCAGCGACAACGCCAACATCGCCTCACTGGTGGGCGGCGGGAACGCAGCCCACGCGTCGGAACAAGGTCTCGCTCATGCGAGCGACAAATCCATGGTCGGAAAGGTACGCGAGTACGCAACACTGGACGCCACGCTGGCGTCGGGAGAGCTGCAACTGGCAGTAGACACGGCGCAAACCACTTTTGACGCGCTGTATCCGACCTTCGACACGCTGACACCAGGGGAGCAGGCTGCCGCCCTTGCCAGCCCCGAGGGCGTGGCTTTAGCCGCGGCGCAGGACGCTCTGGCGGGCGCGACCGCCGATCGCGACGCCGCACTGGCTGCTATCACCAAGTCGGACGATCCGGCGGTCAAGGCATACATCGACGCCCTGCTCGCTGACTGATCTGCAAACAACATAGGCAGGCCGCTCATCGAGGTTGGCCTGCCTGTTCTCCGTGATGGACCCAACGGCGCCGACACAGGCTCCACCGCCTTCCGGCGTACTCAGGCCCCGCTCAGCAACTCGTCGAACTGGCCGTCCTCGATCTTCGATGCCGCGATCACCGCCTGGGTGCGGCTGTCGACGTCGAGCTTCTGGAGGATCGCCGAGACGTGCGCCTTCACCGTCGCTTCGGAGATCGACAGCTCATAGGCGATCTGCTTGTTCATCAGGCCATCGCTGAGCATCATCAGCACGCGGACCTGCTGCGGGGTCAGCGTTGCGAGACGCCGCATCAGGGCTGACTGGGAATCCTCGGCGGGGAACTCCATGCCCTCCGGCACGTACACTTCGCCCGACAGCACCGTTTCGATGGCGCGGCGGATGTCGGCGGGACCGACCGACTTGTGGAGGTAACCCGAGGCGCCGAGTTCGAAAGCGCGGCGGACGATACCGCCATCCTCGACGGCGGTGACGATCATCACCGGGATCTCGGGATACTGGGCGCGCAGCAGCAAGAGGCCGGAAAAGCCGCGCACGCCGGGCATGTTGAGATCGAGCAGCACCAGGTCGCAATCGCGGTCGGCTTCGAGCGCGGCGCTGAGGGCCGGGAGGTCGCCCGCCTCCTCGACCGAGATCGAGGGATCGCCGCCGGCCAGCGTCTGGCGCAGCGCGGCGCGGAACAGCGGATGGTCGTCGACGATGATGATGCGACGGGTGGTCATGAACGCGCGGACTCCTGGGGGCCCTAACTAGCAAGCGAGATCAGGCTTTTGTATCCCACTTAAGGTGGGCGTGGGATTCTGATTTCGCGCGGGGATCGAAGGCCTGAAGCCCGCCGGTTTTCTTCCACAGCTCAGTCGCGTTCGATTCGCAAAATGCGACGAAGCTTAACGCGATCTTTACCATGTTTTCCGAAGAGTAACCGGATGCTCATGGCCCGAACTGGGTCTGAGGTGTTCCGTTACAGGTGCTTGGGATCGACCGATGGCCCGCGCGACTTCCACGTTCCAACCGCAAGACTACGGCCAGCCAGCCTCCGGCGAATGGCAGGAGCTGCGTGGCGAACTGGTGGCCCTGCTCGACCAGGTGGAAACCCAGGTGGCGCGCACGGCGCGGCCCGAGCCGACCTATCAGGGCCTCGCCGAGCGGATGCGCGACCTGCGCCACCAGGTGACGGAAGCCGAGCCCGACACGCGCCATCGTGAAGCGCTGCGCTCGGTACAACGGGCGATCGAGAAATTTTCCGATCGCGACGAGCCGCTGCAGCATGCCAACCCGCGCGATACGCTCGAGGCGGCGATCCAGCAGATTCGCTCGCGGCATTTCGGGGCCGCGGCCGCCCCTGCCCCGCAGATGCAAATGCAGATGCCGCAGCAGCAAATGCCGTTGCAGGCCTCGCCGCATTTCGACGAGCTGGCTGAAGCTGTGGGCGGCATCTCCACGCGCCTCGAGCGGCTCGAGGGCGAGCTCAGGGTGCAGGCCAAGGGCCAGACCACCAATGTGCGCGAGATCGCCGAACAGGTGAGCCAGCTCAGCCATGTGGTGGAGCTCTTGGCCGGCGCGGTGGGCGAGACCGGACAGGTCAAGCGGCTCGAGGGCCATATCGCTGGCCTCGCCAAGCTGATCGCCGAGGGCCCGAAGGTCGATATGGCGGCGCTGAATAAGCGGCTCGACGACGTGGCGCTCACGGTGGGAAAGCTCGCGGAGCTCCAGAAGCACTATGCCGACCGCTCCGACATGAGCGGCATGACGGCGCGGCTCGACGATGTGAGCGCGACGGTGGGGCGGCTCGCCGACCTCCAGGTGCAGTATGCCAACCGGGTCGAGAGCCCGAAGGATGGCCTCAAGGAGGCCATGGCGGCGATCGAGGACGGCGTTCGCAATATCTATGACCGGGTCGACTCGATCGAGCGGGCCATGGCGATGCCGCCGGCCGAGCTCGAGAAGATCACGGCTGAACTGGGCCGCGTGGCGCAGGCGATGAAATCGCCGCAGCAGCCGCAGGGGCTGATCGAGCTGATCGACGCTCTCAACGATCGGATTTCGGACGTCGAGGGGCGGAGTGCCGAAGTCGGTGGGCTGAAGCTCGACATGGAAGCGCTGCGCAGCACGGTGGTGAGCGCGCTGGAGCCGCGCTTTGCGGCGCTGGAGCAGCAGCTCGAGGTGCTGAGCGACAAGGTGAGCGATCGCCCGGCGGACCTCAGCGTCAGCCAGCTCGAGGCGCAGGTGCGCCAGCTGGTGGCGCGGATGGACCAGACCGGCGAGCAGCTGACCGGCCTCGCCAAGATGTACTCGACGCCGGCCGCAGCCGAGGCGCCGGATTTCGACCAGCTGGCGGAAATGGTGGCGGCCCGCACGTCCGATGCGATGCGGCAACTCGATGCGCCGGGCAAGGCCGGGCTCGATGAGGCCGGTTATGCCGAAATCGAAAAGCGCGTCAGCAAGGTGATGAAGGCGGCCGCGAAGGACAAGCCGGCCGAGGACACCACGGCGCTCGACGCGACGATTCGCGAAGTGAACGAGCGGCTGAAGCGGCTCGAGATGTCGCTGGGGCAGAAGGCCGAGCCGGCGCCGTTGGCCACGCCGATCAGCTTTGCCGCGATACCCGAGACGCCAGCGCCGCAGCCGGAGGCGAAGCTTACCCCGCCCCCGGCGGTGGAACCGAAGAACAGCCCCGTCGCGCCGCTGATCGAGGAACTGTCGTTCGAGGACGAGCCGGTGTCGCGGCCGCAGCGCGTCGAGCTCGGCGACAGCATGCCGAGCGACCCGATCGCCGAGGCGCCGCTGGTCGACAAGCCGTTCGGCGACGATCCCAACCCGCTGCGCACGGCGCTCGAGGCCAAAAACGGGCCGCGCCGGCGTGCATCGGCCGCCGAGCCGGAGCTACCGCCGGCGCCGACATCGGCGTTCGAAATCCCCGAAGCGCCGACGAGGCCGGTATTCGACCCCAGCCTAGCCGAGCGCCCGCCGCAGCCCAAATCGACGCTCGACCTGCCCGCCGAGGATGTGTTCGTCGCAACGCCAGGGCCCGAAGTCACGGCTGTCGCGCCGATGGCCGACGAGCCGCCAATGCCGAGCCGCAATACCTTCATCGAGGCGCATCGCCGCGCGGCGCGCCAGGCCGCTGCCGGCAGGGCCGAGCCGATCTCGGCCGCCAGCGGCTCGCTGATCGGCAAGGCATTCGCCCGCTTCCAGGCGACGCGCAATGAGGCCGCTGCCGTGGCCGAAGCTCCATCGGTGTCGTTGCCGGTCAAGCCGGCGGTGGAAAAGCAGAAGCCGGTGAAGGCCGAGAAGATCGTCAAAGAGGCGAGACCCGCGAAGCCGGCAAAGGACGAAAGCGCCAAGTCCGGGCCGTTCGGGCTGTTCAAATCGAAGGCGCCGCGCCAGTTGGCGGGCGACAAGGAGCCGGCGAGCCAGTGGCAACCGGACGAGCCCGCGCCGCGCGTGCTGCCGGTGGCGCCCGAGCCAAGCCTCGTGGCGCTTGGCGCCGAGGAAACCAGCCCGCCGGCCGACGATGCTGCGCCCAAGCGGCAGAGCTTCCTGCTGCGCCACAAGCAGCCGATCCTGCTCGCAGCGAGCGTCGTGGCATTGGCGTGCCTGACCATCAACCTGATCAACCAGAGGACGAAGCCGGCCGAGACTTCGACCACGGCGGCACAGAATGTCGGCGATGCCGCACTGACGCCGGTGCCGCTGGCCCAGCAGGGGTTTGAAGCGCGCACGGATGCCAAGGCCGCGCCACGGGTGATCCCGACGGTCGACAAGCTGACCACCGCCTCGATCGGCGGAGCGACGCCGCAGAAGTTCGTCGCCTCGGCCGAAATGCCGAAGATGCCGGCGGCCTTCGAAGCCGCCAGCGCCGCCGCTGCCGGTGATGCGACCGAGGTCGCGAGCCTAAGTTCCAAGGTCGAGCCGCTGCTCGACAAGATGGAAAGCCCGGTGAAGGTCGACCGGCCGCCGGCCGAAGTCGGCCCCGAGCCGCTGCTGGCGGCTGCCGGCGATGGCGATGCGCGGGCACAGTTCGAGGTGGCGGCGATCTACACCGAAGGCCGTGCCGTGCCGGAAGACCTGAAGGCCGCGGCGATGTGGTACGAGCGGGCGGCGGGCCAGGGCTTTGCCCCGGCGCAGTACCGGCTCGGCAACCTCTACGAGAACGGCCGCGGGGTGGAAAAGGATCTCGCCCAGGCGCGGCTCTGGTATCAGCAGGCGGCGGAAGCCGGCAACCGCATGGCGATGCACAATCTCGCGGCGCTCTATGCCGGCGGCGGGTTGGGTAACCAGCAGTTCGACGCGGCGGCCAAGTGGTTCGAGGAAGCGGCGAGCCGCGGCATGAAGGACAGCCAGTTCAACCTGGGCATGCTCTATGCCCGCGGACTGGGCGTGAAGCAGGATCTCGCGGCTTCGTTCAAGTGGTTCTCGCTGGCCGCCAACAAGGGCGACAAGGACGCGGCCAAGTCGCGCGACGACATCGCGGCCTCGCTCGACGCGGCGACGGTGCAGAAGGTGATCGCCGAGGTTGCAGCGTTCAAGCCGGAGCCGATCGACTTTGTCGCCAACTTCGCCCCCATCGGCACTTGGAGCGCCAAGTTCGACCCTGGCGCGGCGATCACCAACATCAAGGTGGTGACCGGCGTGCAGCGGGCGCTGACCCAGCTCGGCTTCGACATCGGCACGCCCGACGGCGTCGCCGGCCCGAAGACCGCCGAAGCGATCAAGAGCTTCGAGCGCTCGACGGGGATGAGCGAAAGCGGCGAGATCAACCCGCGGCTGCTAGCGGTGCTGGGGAGCCAGCCGGTTTAGCCCCTGCAACAGCAAAGTCCGCTTCGGGCTGAAGCGGACTTTGTGAATCTAGACCTTCCTCGCAGGCGATGCAGCCGGAGCAGCCGATCCCGATCGCGGCCTTGCGGTCGGGACCGGCGGACCGGCCATTCATGCCGCGAGCCGCAACGCGGGCCGCTTGTCGGTGGCGTGCTCGACGGCCCAGTTCAGAGCCAAGTCCGCGACGGCTTCCCAGCCCTTGTCCATCAGCGTCCAGTGCGAGCGATCGTCGAAAATCTTCAGCTCGGTGGTCGAGGCGGCCTTCTTCTGCTGGCGGTAGATCGCTTCGGTCATCGAGGCGTCGGCGATCAGGTCCTTGCCGCCGCCGATGAGGAGGAGCGGAGCGCGGTTCTGGCCGGCCCAGTCGATCTTCATCGGGTTGATGACGCCGTCCCAGTAGACCCGGCCGGCGGTCGGGATGACGTAGCGGTCATACTTGGCTTCCGGATTGGGTTCCGTCTGAGCAAAACGCGTCGAGAAGAACTTGAGCGACATGGTCTTGGCCTTCTTCCAGCTGAACAGGTCGCCGAACACCGGCAGCGCCGAGACGATGGCCTGGGGCCCAAGCGGTACGCCGGGGGTCGGGGCGGGGTTGATGGCTGCACCAGAAACACCGAGGCCGCGGGCCAGCAGCTGCTGCACGATGACGCCGCCGAACGAGTGCCCGATCAGGATCGGCTGTTCCGGCAGGGCGCGGATGATCTTGTCGAAGTGGTCGACAATGCCGCGCTGGCCGATCTTCGCCAGTTCCGGAGCCGGGTTGGCCCGGAGGACCGACGGGGCGTGATCATCGAACGGCCAGTCGGGCGCGATCACGGTGTAGCCCTTAGCTTCGTAGCGAGCCTTCACGTTTTCCCAGGACAGGCTGTTGAGCCAGGCGCCGTGGATCAGAACGATTGTCTTGGTCATTTTGGGTCTCTCCTTGTTTGGGCGAACCCTTGTCCGCCGCGATGTGACGACCCTAAGCTGAGCCCCGACGGGCGACGATTGCCGCAACTGACATTGTCGGGGCCAGAAGTGACAAAGACGATGGACGCACTCAGACACACCGAAATCGGCCTGCTCATGTATCCCGGCTGCGCGATGGCATCGGTGCATGGCCTCACCGATGCGTTCCAGGTGGCGAACGACTATGCGCGCCAGCACGGCGGCGCGGATCGCATCCGGACCAGCCACTGGCGAGTTGGTGAGAACGGCTTCGAGCGCAGCTACGACAGCGCTCCCGATGGCGGCGGGCAGCCCGAGTACATCGTCATCCCCGGCCGGCTGGCCGATCCTCTGACTTCGGACGAGGCAGCCGATTTCGTCGGCTGGCTGCGCCAGCGCCACGGCACTGGCGCCACGATCGCCTCGATCTGCGGCGGCGCCTTCATGCTCGGGCATGCCGGACTGCTGTCGGGCCGGCGCGCGACGACGCATTGGCTCTATGCCGATGCCTTCGAGGCGGCCTTTCCCGATGTCGAGGTCACCGCCGGCGACATCATCGTGGAGGACGGCGACATCATCACTGCGGGCGGCATGCTGGCCTGGACCGATCTCGGCCTTCGCCTCGTCCACCGCGTGCTCGGCTCCACGGTGATGGCCGACACGGCGAAATTCCTGCTGGTCGATCCGGCGGGGCGAGAGCAGCGGAACTACTCGACCTTCGCGCCGCGCCTGTCGCACGGCGACGACGCCGTGCTGAAAGTGCAGCACTGGCTGCAGGCGCATCGCAGTGAGGAGATCAATGTCCCGGATCTGGCCGAGCGAGCGGGGCTCGAGACGCGCACGTTCCTCCGGCGCTTCCAGCGGGCCACAGGGTTGAGGCCGACGGAATACGTGCAGGCGTTGCGGATCGCACTCGCCCGCGAGCGGCTCGAGTTCAGCCGCGACACGGTCGAGCGGATCGCCTGGAACGTCGGCTACAAGGATCCGTCCGCCTTCCGGCGCGTATTCCAGAAGGTGACCGGCCTTTCCGCCAGTGCCTACCGGGACCGCTTTGGCGCCGCGGTGCGAGCGTAGTCTCCGTCCATATTCCCGACCCGTCCGGTAGGCTAACCTCGCCTTCGTATTTTGCTGCTAGTGCTCGGTAGCATTTCGCGAAAAGTCGTCGCATTTCCGTCGCGGCCTCACGCTAGAGCCTCGGGAATGCCCTAGAGCTATTGGACGCCCTCCCGTGCAGGTCTATCTGCCGATCGCCGAGCTTTCGATGAACCTGTTCTTCCTAGTGGGGATCGGGGGCGCGGTCGGGTTCCTCTCCGGGCTGTTCGGAGTGGGTGGCGGGTTCCTGTTGACACCGCTGCTGATCTTTTCGGGCGTCCCCTCCTCCGTTGCCGTGGCTTCGGTCACCGGACAGGTGGTGGCGGCTTCGACCTCAGGAGCGTTGAGCTACTACCGGCGCGGGCAGATCGACCTGCACATGGCGATGTACCTGGTGTTGTCGGGCGTGCTCGGGGCGTTCGGCGGCGTCGCGACGTTCCAGGTGCTGCGGGCGGCAGGGCAGCTCGATCTCGTCATCTCGCTCGGGTTCCTGATCCTCCTAGGCTTCGTCGGCACGCTGATGCTGTTCGAGGCGGCGCGGGCGATCATGAAGCGGCGTGCGGGTATCGTCGTCCGCGAGAAGCTGCCCAACCAGCACAACTGGTTCCACGGGTTGCCGTGGCGCGTGCGGTTCAAGAAATCGCGGCTCTATATCTCGGTGATCCCGGTGCTGGCGCTGGGCGTCGCCATCGGCTTTGTCGGCTCGCTGCTGGGTATCGGCGGCGGGTTCATCCTCGTGCCGGCATTGGTTTATATCCTCCGCATGCCGGGCAACATGGTGATCGGCACCTCGCTGCTGCAGGTGGTGGCGATGATGGCGGCAACCACCATCCTCCACGCCGTGTCGAGCCAGAGCGTCGATATCCTCCTCGCCTTCTGCCTGATGGTCGGCGGCACGGTGGGGGCGCAGTTCGGCGCTTCGGCGGGCAAATACCTGCGCGGCGAACAGCTGCGCGCGCTGCTTGCCATCCTCGTCCTTGCGGTCGCCATCCGCTTCGGCATCAGCCTGATCATGGCGCCCAACGACGTCTATTCGACCGCCGTGATCGGCGCGTCGGGGGTGATCTGATGCGCCGGCTGCTGCTCGCACTGGCGCTGGTCCTCGCGGCCTCGCCCGCGGGGGCGGAGCGGCTGGTGACGCAGGTGAGCCAGGACGAAGTGTCGATCACCTCGAGCTTCGCGGGCCAGACCCTGACGCTGTTCGGCTCGGTCGAGCCCGAGGCCGGGGCAGAGCAGCGCTTCGTCGAGGGGCCGTATCACATCATCATCACCATCACCGGGCCGTTGCAGAACCGGGTGGCACGGCGGAAGACCAACCAGTTCGGCATCTGGCTCAACTCCGCACAGGCGGAGTTCGAGCGGTTTCCGTCGTTCTACCAGGTGCTGAGCGACGCGCAGTTGAGCAACATCACCGACCCAATCACGCTTGCCGAGAAGGAAATCCCGCTCGACAGCCAGGCGCGCTACACCGCGAAGGCCGGCTGGTGGGATGCGACGGTGTTTGGCGGCGAACTGACCCGGCTGATGCAGGACAAGGGCCTGTTCAAGCTCAACGAGAACGGCGTGGTGTTCCGCTCGGACACGTTCTACTTCGCACAGGTGGCACTGCCGTCCGATGCCCCGCCGGGGCCGTATCTGGCGCACACCTATCTGTTCAAGAACGGCGCCGTCATCGCCGAGAAATCGGACGGGTTCTCGGTGCGCAAGATTGGCTTCGAGCGGTTCCTGGGGCAATCGGCGCGAACGCAGCCGTTGCTTTACGGGCTGGTCTGCGTGGCGCTGGCGCTGTTCACCGGGTGGCTCGGCGGCGTCGTGTTCAAGCGGTAGGCGCCTCGATCACTTCTCGATCTTGACGTCGCTGCCGCTGCTCGATTCCTGCTCCACTTCGGCGGGGTTGCCGTGGATGGTGAGGTCGGACCCGGAGGAGGCGTTTGCCTTGACCGATTTACTGGCATAGGCGTCGAGGTCCGAGCCGCTCGAGGCGTTTGCGTCCATCGTGACGCAGAGCAGGTCGTCGGCTTCGAGGTCGGAGCCGGAGGAGGCATTGGCTGTGCCGGTCTCGCAGGTGCCTTCGATCTCCAGGCCGGCACCAGACGAGGCGTTGAGGTCGATCGACTTGCCGGCGACAGCCTTCAACGAGAGATCGGCGCCGCTCGACGAGTTGAACTCAAGCGCGTCACCTGTGACGCCGGTCGCCTCGACATCGGAGCCGGCGCTGGCTTCGACCTTGGTGAGGGCCGGGGCGACGATGGTGAGCTTGATCTGGTCACGGTTGCCGAAGGCGAAAAGGTCGAAGAAGCTCCAGTCGTAGTAGGCCTTGAGAGTATTGCCCTCGACCTTGAGCTTCAGATCATCGAGCAGGCGCTTATCGGTGGCCTCAGCGGTGATCGACTGCGTGCCGCCGACGGTGACGACCGCATCGATGCCCGATGAGATGTCGAGTGCCGTGAAGGCCGGCAGCTCGATGGTGCGCGTCTCGGCCAGGGCCGGCGCCGCGAGGAGCAGCAGAGCCGCGGAGGCGGCGGCGAGCTTCGTGATCCCATGCATGTCGAGGTTCCCATTCCCGTTTGAGGCTGACACGTGGGTGGTGTGTTACATGCAGAACAAGGGCTCGGGAGCGGAATATTTTCGGGGGGATGACTGAAGCAGACGGCCCCCTCCACGAGTCCGAGAGGCCGACGCCCTCACCAGGCGTCGTACCCCGGCACCAGCCGCCTCGGGCTCACCGGATATACCCTCCCACGCCCGATCATCGCCACCTCCAGCGTCGGCCAGTGCAGCAGCCCGACAAACGCCGGGCTGAGGATGTTGAGGCTGCCGGTGGCGGAGCCGTAGGCGGGGAGCACCATCAGGCGGCCATCGTGGACGAAGCACGGGCGTCGGACGGAGCGGCCGTTCATCGCGACGTGCGCGGCCGGGTGGAGGTGGCCGGCGATGAGGCCCTGCCCCGGCTTCGGTTCGTGCGTCAGCGTCAGGCCGGCGCGGGTAAGGCCGGTGACGCAGGTGCCGCCGAGGCTGTGCGGGGCGGGATCGTGGTTGCCGGAGATCCAGGTCCAGCGGGCCTTGCCCATGAGGCTGGCTAGGCGAAGGCGGTCGGCATCGAGCAGGGTCGAGCTGCCTTCGTCGCGGTGGAAGCTGTCGCCCAGCGCGATGACTTCGGTGGCGCCGGTCTGGGCGAGGTCGGCTTCCAGACGGCGGAGGGTGAGGCCAGTGTCGTAGGGCGGGAGAAGACTGCCGCGCTTGGCGTAGGACGACAGCTTTTCGAGGTGCAGATCGGCGACCAGCAGCGCGTTCTCGGCGGCCCACCAGAGGGCGCCAGAGGGGAGCGGTTCAAAGCTATGACCGGCGAAGTGCAGGTGCACGGGGTCGCCTTTGTCGTCGATCGGGGCGGTGCGCGCCGCCCAGGCTGAAGTCAATTCGCCCGCTTCCTCATTTCCGGGCTCACGCCCATGGCCTCGGCGATCAGTTCCTCAGCGGCTTCGGCCATGGTGCTCTCGCGGGCCTCGCCGACGACGGGAACTTTGCCGATATCGAGCAATACCGGTACCGCCAATGGCGAGATTCGGTCGAGCGGCTTGTGTACGATGTGACGCTTGATGCGGGCGAGCATGTGGCCGAGCCGCTCGATATCGAGCAGGCCGCGTGCCGCGTCGCGGCGGGTGGCCTGGATCAGGATGTGGTCGGGCTCGTGCTGGTAGAGCACGTCGTAGATGATGTCGGAGGACACCGTGATCTGGCGGCCGGTCTTTTCCTTCTGGCCCGGATGCCGGCGCTCGATCAGCCCGGCGATGATGGCGCAGTTGCGGAAGGTACGGCGCATCAGCTGGCTTTCGTCGAGCCATTCCTCGAGGTCGTCACCCAGCATGTCTTCGTCGAACAGTTCGTCGAGCGAGAGGCGGCCGGTGCGGATCAGGCCGGAGAAATCGCCGAGGCCCCAGACGGCGAGGGAATAGTCGGAAGCGACGAAGCCGAGCGGGCGGGCGCGGGCGCGTTCCAGCCGGCGCGTCAGCAGCATACCGAGGGTTTGGTGCGCGAGCCGGCCCTCGAAGGGGTAGCAGACAAGGTAGTTCTGCGCGCCGCGGGGGAAGGTTTCGACCAGCAGGCTATCCGGCTGCGGCAGGATCGAGGCCTCCTGCTGGAGGCGAAGCCAGTCCGAAACCTGGTCGGGCAGCAGGTGCCATTCGTCGGGATGCGCGAGGAGCTTTCGCACCCCATCCGCAAGAAAGGTGGAGAGCGGGAACTTGCCGCCCATGTAGGAGGGGATTTTCGGGTCCTTGCCCTGCGAGCGCGAGACATAGGCCTCGCTCTCGAACATCCCCTCGTAGGCGACGATTTCGGAGCCGAACAGGAAGGTGTCCCCCCTGGTGAGGGTGGTGAAGAAATACTCCTCCATCTCCCCTAGCACCCTGCCGAAGCGGCCGATCGGGCCGGTGGTAGCGCCACGGGTGAAGCCGCGGCCCTTGACCAGCCGCACTTTCACCATTGGCTCCTCGACGATGGTGCCGACGTTGAGCCGGTACTGCTGGGCGATGCCGGGGTTGGAGATGCGGAACTTGCCGTCGGCGGTCTTCCTGAGCTTGGCATAGCGCTCGTAGGCGCGCAGCGCATAGCCGCCGGTGGCGACGAAATCGACGGTGCGCTCGAACTGCTCCCAGCTGAGATCGCGATAGGGCCAGGCGCGGCGGATCTCGGCATGGAGCTCGACCGGATCGAAGGGGTTGGCGCAGGCGGTGCCGAGGATGTGCTGGGCGAGGACATCGAGGCCGCCCGATACCGGGTCTTCGCTGTCCTGATGATTGTTCTCGACTGCTTCAAGTGCAGCCTCGCACTCCAGCACCTCGAAGCGGTTGGAGGGGACGAACAGGGCCTTACTGGGCTCATCGAGCCGGTGGTTGGCGCGGCCGATGCGCTGCAGCATGCGGGACGAGCCCTTGGGGGCGCCGACCTGCACCACCAGATCGACATCGCCCCAGTCGATGCCGAGATCGAGGGTGGAGGTGCACACCACCGCCCGCAGCCGCCCCTCCGACATCGCCGCCTCGACCTTCCGGCGCTGTTCGACGGCGAGCGAGCCGTGGTGCATGGCGATGGGCAGCATGTCCTCGTTGGCCTGCCACAGCTCCTGGAACAGCATTTCGGCCTGGCTGCGCGTGTTGACGAACAGCAGCGTGGTTTTGTGGTCCTTGATGGTGCGGTAGAGGTCAGGGATGGCGTAGAGCGAGGAGTGGCCGGCCCAGGGGATCACCTGCTCGGACTTGAGGATTTGGATATGCGGCTTGGCGCCGCCCTGCCCCATCAGCAGCCGCGCATCGGCGCCGGGCACCGGGGTCGCGATCCAGTCGCGCAGCAGGTCGGGGCGGGCGACGGTGGCGCTCAGCGCGGTGATCCGCAGCTGCGGAGCGATGGTGCCGAGCCGCGCGATGCCGAGCGACATCAGCTCGCCGCGCTTGTTGGTGACCATCGCGTGCAGCTCGTCGAGCACGACGCGCTTCAGGCTGCCAAACATCTTGTCGGCGTCGCCGTGGCTGAGCAGCAGGGCCAACTGCTCGGGCGTGGTGAGAAGGATCTGCGGCGGGTCGTAGCGCTGGCGCTGGCGCCGGTGCGAAGGGGTATCGCCGGTGCGGGCCTCGACCTTGATCGGCAAGCCCATCTCGCTGATCGGCGTCATCAGGTTGCGCTGCACGTCGACCGCCAGCGCCTTCAGCGGCGAGAGGTAGAGCGTGTGGAGGCCGGGGCGCGGGTTCTCGATCAGGTCGTTGATGGTGGGGAGGAACCCCGCCAGCGTCTTGCCGGCGCCGGTGGGGGCGATCAGCAGCGCGGAGTCGCCGGCCTCGGTGGCCTCCAGCACGCTCAGCTGATGGGCGCGCGGGGCCCAGCCCTTGCCGGCGAACCAGTCGGTGATCTCACGGTGGAGGGGCAAGGGACGTTCCCGGTTTGTGCACAGTATGGGGGCGCGCCGTTTGGGCGGCAAGGGGTGTCTGCCCGCCGCGGAATCCGATAGTGAAGGTGCCGCCGGGAGGACTCGCCGTGAACGACAACGAACAGCAGGTGTTGCAGCTGAAGCCGGAGGCGGCGCTCGCGTTACTTGTGGAACGGGCGCAGCGGATGCTGTCGACCTATGACGGGCGCATCGCCATCGGGCTTGCCGGTGGGCCGGGCGTCGGCAAATCGACGCTGGCGGTGAAGCTGGTGGAGGCGCTGAACGCAGGCACTCCCGGCCTTGCCGCCTATGTGCCGATGGACGGCTTCCATATGCGCCACGCCAAGCTCGAAAGCCTCGGCACCGTGAAGGACAAGGGTGCGCCGCACACCTTCGAGGGGGCGGCATTTGCCGAGTTTCTCGCCGGGGTGAAGGCGGCTACGATGCAGGTGAGCGGCCCAGGCTATTCGCGCGAGATCGAGGACGTGGTGATCGACGCGTTCATCGTGCCGGCCGGGGTACGGGTGCTGGTGGTCGAGGGCAATTACCTCCTGCTCGCCAACGCGCCGTGGTGGCAGGTGCGGCCGCTGCTCGATCTCGCTGTGTTCATCGACCTGCCGCGCGCTACGGTGAAGGCGCGGCTGCTGGCGCGGCATGCCGAGCACGGGCTGTTCACCGCAGAGCGCAACCGCCAGCATGTCGAGCGCGTGGACCTCGCCAATTACGACCTGGTGAAACGGTCGCGTGGCCGTGCCGATATCGCCATAGACCTTCTCACCGAGCACTGAACTTGACCCGACCGAGCTATCCTTTCGACGTGCGCTCGCGCGACGTCTGGGCCATTGCGCTGCCCGCTTCCCTCGCCTTCATCACCGAGCCGCTGGCCGGGCTGGTCGACATCACAGTGATCGGCCGGCAGGGCGACGCGGCGATGCTTGGCGGCGTGGTGCTGGGCGCGCTGGTGTTCGATTTCATCTTCTCGATGGCGTATTTCCTGCGGACCGGCACGGCCGGGCTGACGGCGCAGGCGATCGGCGCGCGCGATCCGCGCGACGGCTTGCTGCACTTGGCGCGGGCGATCGGCATCGGGGTGATCGCCGCCGCGCTGATGATTGCGCTGCAGGTGCCGCTGCTGGGGCTCGCCAACCTGGCGATGGCGCCGACGCCGGGCGTTGCTGAGGCGATGAAGCAGTATTTCGAGGTGCGCATCTGGGCGGCGCCGTTCTCGCTGATCAACTACGCGCTGCTCGGCTGGTTCTACGGGCGGGCCCGGGCCAAGACCGGCATGATGCTGCAAATGGTGATCCACGGGCTCGATATCCCGCTGTCGATCCTCTTCGTGATGAACCTCGGCTGGGGACCCCACGGCGCGGCCCTGGCGACGGTGATCGGGCAGGCCGTGGCGTGCCTGCTCGGGCTGGTGCTGATGATCCGGCATTTCGGCGGGTTCGCCAAGGTCGCGGCGCTGATCGGGCCCGACGATCTGTTTCATGGCCACGCGCTCAAGCGGATGTTCGGGCTGAGCCGCGACCTGATGATCCGCTCGATCGCGCTGATGGGGGCCTATGGCTATTTCGCGGCGCAGGGCTCGCGGCTGGGCGAGGTGCCGCTCGCGGCCAATGCGATCCTCCTCAACTTCCTGATGATCTCGGGCTTTTTCCTCGACGGCATCGCGCAGGCGGCGGAGCAGCTGTGCGGCAAGGCGGTGGGGGCGAACTGGCGGCCGGCGTTCGACCGGGCCTACGCGCTCGGGTTCCGGTGGGGGACCGTCATCGCGGTGGGGCTGGCGATCGTGTGGTTCGCGGGCGGCTGGTACCTGATCGACTTCATGACGACGAGCGAGCCGGTGCGGGAATATGCCCGGATGTTCCTGTGGATCGCGGCGCTGTCATCGCTCACCGGCATGCCGGCCTTCGTGTTCGATGGAATACTGGTCGGCGTGACCCTCAACGCCGTGATGCGCAACGGCATGGTGCTGGCGCTGGCACTGTTCCTGGTCGCCGCGGTGGTGCTGCAGGGGGCGTTCGGGAATACCGGGCTGTGGGCGTCGATCCACCTGTTCTTCCTCTTCCGCGCTGGGTTCTACTGGTGGGCGCTGGAGCGGAAGAAGGCGGGGTTGTTTTCGGCCTAGCTTGCCAAAGGGCTGGTGCGGGAAACGCACCCCCACCCCTGTCCCCTCCCCGCAAGGGGGAGGGAGACCAAAACACTGACGTCGGTGAGAGCGTCTCCTCCCCCTGGCGGGAGGGACAGGGTGGGTATCTTCTATGCTCGATGCTAGAGGCTAGCCTTTCCCGAAGCCCACTCCGCCGTCGTCCGGCCCGTCAGTTCCGACACCGACTTCAGTCCCTTGCTGCGCACCGCCGCACTCAGCCCGCGCTTCAGCCGGTCGAGCATATCGAGCCCACCAAACACCAGCGCCGAGTAAAGCTGGATCGCGTCCGCGCCGGCTTCGAACTTCGCCACCGCGCTCTCCGGCGAATGGATGCCCCCTACCCCGATGATCGGCAGCTTGCCGACGCGCTGGCGGACCTGCGCCAGCTTCTGCGTGGAGAGGTTGAACAGCGGTTTGCCACTCAGCCCGCCGGTTTCGGTGGCGTTTTCCATCCCGAGCACCGGGTCGCGCGACAGCGTGGTGTTGGAGACGATGAGCCCGTCGAGATCGGTGGCGAGCACCACCTTGGCGATGCCGTCGAGGGCCTTCTCGTCCAGATCGGGGGCGATCTTCAGCAGCACCGGGACGCGGACCGAGGCCTTGGAGCGGGCCTTCAGCACCGCCGCCAACAGGCGGGTCAGGGCTTCATCGGCCTGCAGGTTCCGCAGCCCCGGCGTGTTGGGCGACGAGATGTTGACCGTCAGGTAATCGGCGACTTCGGCGAAGCGGGTGACGCCCTTGACGTAGTCGGCGACGAAATCCTCGCTGTCCTTGTTGGCCCCGATGTTCACCCCGAGGATGGCGCCGACATGGGCGCCCTTGAGGCGCGCGAAGGCGGCCTCATGCCCCTCGTTGTTGAAGCCCATGCGGTTGATCACGCCTTCGGCGGGGCCGACGCGGAACAGCCGGGGCTTCGGGTTGCCGACCTGCGGGCGCGGGGTGACGGTGCCGACTTCGACCATGCCGAAGCCCATGCGGGCGAGCGGCTTGGGGACCTCGGCGTTCTTGTCGAAGCCGGCGGCCATGCCGACCGGGTTCTTGAGATCGAGGCCGCAAAGGGTGATGCGAAGCTCCGGCGGGTCGACGCCCTCCTGCTCGGGCGCGAGGCCGAGGCGCAGGGCGCTGATGGTGGCGCCGTGGGCGATCTCGGGGTCCATCTTCAGCAGCGCGTCGCGGGTGAGGCCCGCGAGCAGCGGCATGCGGAGCAGCGGCGAGAGGCGCGTGAAGATCATTTGACCCAATCCGGCGGCTTGACGCGACCATCGGCGGGAACGTCGAGGGGCGTCATGTTGGAGACAGCGGACATCGCCAGCGTGGCGAAGAGATGCGGGAACAGGTCGCCGCCCCGCGAGGCTTCCCATTTCAGCGCGTCGCCGAGTGGCGCGCACGGGACCTGGAACAACACCTGGTCGCTGAGACCGGCGAAGTAGAGCCGGATGGTTTCGGCCAGCTGCGGGGCGCTGGAAAAGTGGATGTAGCCGTCCTTCAGGTCGATCGGCTGGCCGACGAAATGGCCGGCGGCGAGCGAGGCGTCATAGATCTCGCGGCTCGCGACCTTGTAGATGAATTCGGGGGTTTGCATCGGGCTCATCATGCCAGCCTTTTGGGCGAGCGAGGCGGCGATGGCAAGCTCAGCGGAAGAAAAACCAGCCGAGCCCAGCTGCAATAAGGCCCACTGTGCTGGCGGCGCCGACGTAAAGCCCGATGGCGCGGCCGCCCGTCACGGCGGCGATGACGGCCTTGGAGATCGTGTTGACCCCTACCGCAATAATGATGGCGAGGGTCGCGACGTCGAGCCCCAGATTGCCTGCCTGGCGCGCCATCGACACGGTGACCGCATCGACATCGGCTATGCCCGAGATCGCCGCCACGGCGAGCACCGCACCGGCGCCGATCAACCGGCGGGCGAACTCGGCGGCGATGGTGACGATGGCGATGAACGCCGCGAGCTTCAGGGCCGTGCCGATCTCGAGGGGGTTGGTGATCTCGAGTTTTGGCGAGCGCTTCTCGCGGTTGCCGGTGAGCAGCAGGAACGCTGCGGCAGCGCCAAGACCGAGGGCCAGCGCGCCAATGGGAGCGGCGAGCGGCACGACCAGCGCCGGGTTGAGCAGTGCCGCGAGGACGCCGACGCGCAGCGCCATGACCAGCCCAGCAATGAGGATGCCAGACGAGAGGAGCTTGGCGGATTCCGGATGCGCCTTGCCGAGCCGGGCGAGCGAGAGCGTCGCCGCGGTAGACGAAGCAAGTCCGCCGGCGGCGGCCGCCATCAGCACGCCGAGCCGATCGCCGAAAATGCGCACCGCGATGTAGCCGCCGAACGAGATGGCGGCGATCATGATCGCGAACAGCCAGATTTCGAACAGGTTGAGCACGCCCCAGGGATCGACCGGCTTCTGCGGCAGGAATGGCAGCAGCAGGAAGGTCATGGCCAAGAGGATCAGGACGGAGCGCAACTCCTCCCACTTGAGGGAAGCGACCCACTCGTGCAGCTGGGTGCGCAGCGCCAGCAGCAGGGTCATGGCCACGGCGGCGCCAATCGCCACGGTCAACTCGCCGAGCACGGCATAGGCGCCAAGCGCGAAAGTGAGCGCACCGGCGACGACGGAGGTGACGCTGAAGCTCTTCTCGGCTTTCGCCTCCAGCCAGTGGAAGGCGGCGAAGACGGCCAGATAGCCGAGGAAGATGGCAGCGAGGACGATCGGATCGCTGACCGCAGAGAGGGCTGCGGCGATGCCGCCCAAAAGCCCCGACAGCGCGAAAGTGCGGAACCCGGCGGCACGCAGGCCGCCCTCCTCCTCGCGGGTTTTCCAGCCCCGCTCCAGCCCGACCAGCAGGCCGATGGCCAGGGCGACGGCGAGGCGGGTTACGAGATCCATCATACCCGTCGCACTCCCTCCCGCTGGCGCTCCGGCTTTACAAGCCGGACAGCGATCCGTACAATAGGACTAGTTTCCTCATGGGACAAGTTTCCTCGTAAGCGGCTGGGCACGTGCTGTCACACGGCGACATCTGGAACGCGATCGATGCGATTGCTGAACGGCACGGACTCTCGGCGTCCGGGCTGGCTCGGCTTGCCGGGCTGGATGCGACGGCGTTCAACAAATCGAAGCGGGTGAGCAAGGACGGGCGCGAGCGCTGGCCGTCGACCGAGAGCGTTGCGAAGATCCTCGAGGCGACGAACGAGAGTTTCGACGCGTTCCTCAGCGGCGGCGGCGCCTATGTGCAGATGCAGGCAACGAACGTGGTGCGCTCGTTCGTGCCGCTGCTGGGCCTCGGGCAGGCCGGCTCGGGTGGGTTTTTCGACTCGGCTGGATTCCCGCAGGGACAAGGCTGGGACGAGGTAGCGTTCCCCTCGGCGCCCGAGGATGGAAGCTACGCGCTGGAAGTGGCGGGCGACTCGATGCAGCCGCTCTATCGCGATGGGGACATCATCGTGGTTTCGCCCACCGTGCAGATGCGGCGCGGTGATCGCGTGGTGGTCAGGACCAAGGATGGCGAAGTGCTGGTGAAGATCCTGCACCGCCAAACACCGAAACTCTTGGAGCTGCACTCGCTCAACCCCGCGCACGGCCCGAGGGTGGTCGAGATGAAGGACGTCGAGGGCATGGGCCGGATCGTGTGGGCGAGCCAGTAGGCTGGCCTGCTCTCTCAACTCACCTTCTCCCACAATGGGAGAAGGCACCGACTGATGGATCTCAGGCGGCCGTCACCAGTTTCCCTGCCAGCGCATCGGCGATGAGCTTCCGCGTCTCTTCTACGCCGTACAGCGCAATGAACGAGCCGAAGCGGGGGCCCTGGTCGGCGCCAAGGAGTACCTGGTAGATGGCGCCAAACCAGTCGCGCAGCGGGTCGAACGTGTGAGCGTTGCCAACCGAATAGACGATGTCCTGCAGCTCCTTGGCGTCTAGCGTGTCCTTGCCGGCGAGTTGCTCGGCGAGGTCGGCCAGCGCCGCGCGCTCCTTGTCGGTCGGGGCGCGGAACGTCTTGGTGGGCTTTACCTCGTCGTTGAAGTAGCGCACCGCATAGCCCGCGAGCCGGTCGAGCTCGGGGTTAGTCATCGGCGTCTCGCCGGGCAGACGGCGGGAGATGTAGTTCCACAGCGCCGACTTCTCGTGGGCGTTGGCGGCCGAGGCGAGGTTGAGCAACAGGCCGAAGGTGACCGGCATGTCGACCACCGGCACCTTGCCCGAATGGATGTGGAAGGCCGGGTTCTCGAGCGCCGCAGCAGCGTCCTGTCCGTTATAGGCCGCGATATACTGGTAGTACTCGTCGACGGCGCGCGGGATCACGTCGAAGTAGAGGCGCTTGGCCACCCGCGGCTTCTGGAACATGTAGAGCGCGAGACTCTCGGTACCTGCATAGGTCAGCCACTCGTCGATGGTCAGCCCGTTGCCCTTCGACTTCGAGATCTTCTGACCGTTTTCGTCGAGGAACAGCTCGAATGTATAATGCTCGGGCGGGATGCCGCCGAGGATGGCGCAGATACGGTCGTAAATCCCCTGGTTGGTCTGGTGGTCCTTGCCGAACATCTCGTAGTCGACGCCGAGCGCGGCCCAGCGCATGCCGAAATCCGGCTTCCACTGCAGCTTCACATGGCCGCCGGTGACCGGCAGCGTGGTCTCGGTGCCATCCTCGTCGTTGAAGGTGACGGTGCCGGCCTTCGCATCGACGTGCTTCATCGGCACATAGAGCACGCGGCCCGACTGCGGCGAGATCGGCAGGAAGGGCGAGTAGGTCGCCTGACGCTCTTCGCCGAGCGAGGGCAGCATCACCTTCATGATGTCGTCGTAGCGCTCGGCGGCGCGCAGCAGCACTTCGTCGAACTTGCCGGCCTTGTAGTATTCGGTAGCGCTGGCGAACTCGTAGTTGAACTCGAAGGTATCGAGGAAGCGCCGCAGCATGGTGTTGTTGTGGTCGCCAAAACTCTTGTAGTCGCCGCCGAATGGGTTCGGCACTGACGTCAGCGGCATTTGCACGTAGGGCTCGAGCGCGGCGCGGTCCGGAACGTTCTCGGGGATCTTCCGCATCCCGTCCATGTCGTCGGAGAAGCAGAGCAGCCGGGTCGGAATCTCGTCACGCGTGAGCAGCCGGAAGGCCGTGCGAACCATGGTGGTGCGCGCCACTTCGCCGAACGTGCCGATATGCGGCAGGCCCGAGGGGCCGTAGCCGGTCTCGAACAGCACTTCGGTGAGGCCGCGCTTCTCGACCCGCGCGACAAGTTTCCGCGCTTCCTCGAACGGCCAGGCACGCGCCGTCTGGGCGGCGTCGAAGAAGGCGGGGTCGAGGGTCGGGAGCGGCGCGGGCACGGCAGGCCTCAGATGCTGGATGGGAGAAGGCGCTCAATTGCACCAGCCTGCCACGGGCGTCAATGGGAACGGCCCCTGCTCCGCCTTGCCAAGCGGCGGCGCGGTGCCTAGTTATGCGGGACTTTCGTATCCGGTCTTGCTTGTCGCGAGATCGAACCGGAAAAGTCTGCAACTTTTCCTGATCACGCTCCAGAGGACCCGATGGCCATCTCCCTGCAGGACGCTCTCATCCACATCATGGTGGTCACCGCCTCGTCCGACGAGGGCATCTCGGACCATGAACTGGACGTGATCGCCGGCCTCGTGGTGCGCTCGCCGGTGTTCGCCGATTTCGACCTGGACCGGCTCTCGACCGTCGCCAATGAAGCCGTCGACAAGACCAACAGCAGCGGCCTCGACAGCGTGCTCGACGATGCCGTGGCGGCAGTGCCGAAGCGGCTGCATGACACGGCCTATGCGCTGGCAGTGGAGGTCGCGGTAGTGGACGTACAGCTGCCGCAGGAAGAGCTGCGGCTGCTCGAGATGGTGCGCGACCGGCTGGATGTCGATCGGCTGGTCACGGCGGCGATCGAGGCCAGCGCCCGGGCCCGGATGCGCGCGGCCTAGTAGAAGCTGACCGGGAACCACCTGAGGTAGAGTTCGTCGTAGACGCCCGAGCGCTTTAGCCGGGCGAGGCCATAGTCGATCGCCTGCCGCACCGCGTCGTGGCCGGCGGGGACCGCTACGGCGAGACCATCGCCGAACAGGTCCGGACGGAAATACGGCTCGCCGGCGAAATCGCAGCAGCCGACATTCTCGTTGAGCCAGAACGAGGCGCGCATGGCGTCGCCGAAATAGGCATCGGCCTCCCCCTTCGAGAGCGCGTCGAGCGCCAGGATCTCGCTGTCGAACTGGATCAGTCCTGCAGCCGGCAGGTAGCGGCGGATGAACTCGGCATGAGTGGAGCCCCGGCGCACGGCGACGCGCTTGCCGTTCAGCGACGCCGGATCGAAACCGGGAGCGGCCGCAACGGGCGTAACGAAGCGGCCCGGCAGCATCAGGTAGATCTGCGAGAAATCGAACAGCGCGCCATTGGCAGGAGTGAGCGCCAGGCCGGCGATCAGCGCGTCGCCCTGCTTGTCCTCGAGCGCCTTGGCCGCCTGGTCCCAGGGCCAGGCCTGCACCGTGCAGGTGATGCCGAGATCGGCGCACAGCGCCCGCGCCAAGTCGACGTTGAAGCCGACCAGTTCGCCCTTGTCGTCGCGGAAGTTGAAGGGCGGGAAATCCGCGGTGGTGAGGAACCGGATCGACGGCACGGCGGCGAGGCTGGGGACGATTTCGCGGGCGCCGGGATCGATATGATACGGCAGGGCCTGCGCCATCACCGGCGCCGACGGGGCGAGCAGCAGAGCGAGGGCGAACAGTAAGGCGCGCATGGCGTTCCGGGGCGGGCGTTCCCCGGCTTATGGCCCAATTCGCGGGCAAAGGCGAGGCCTGTCCGGCCGACTTCCCAAGCCTCGATTTCGATTGACGATAACGCCGCCGTGATAACTAATCCCGGGCTCAGACTTAAATTCTATTGCACGTCATTTGGTGGGCGCAGTGTCGGAGGCGGGGGCGCTTCTTCACGCAATACTTGCCGGGCATGTAAACGGCGAGGCTGAAGCCTTGATTCACCTGGAGGCCGCGCTGGCGCTCGAGGTGGATCCGCTCGACTATTGCGCGCATCGCTTCGGGCTCGGCGAGGCGATGGTGATGGAGCGCGCCGCCGCGTGGGCCGGCCTTGTGTTCTCAGAGCGCATCCCCAACACACTGCCGGGGAGCCCGATCATCGCCCGCATCGAGCGGCTCGGCGAAGTCCGCGCGGTGCGCGCAAAGCTGTTCGAGCGCGAGGTGATCTACTGCGCGCCGCGGTTCGCGGCGTTCCTCAAGCTCAGGCGCTATGCGGCGCGGCATCCGGAAATCCGGCGGAACCTCTGCATCGTGCCTTTGGTGGCGCTGCGCGCCGAGCTGGCGGCGGCCAGCGCGGAGGCGCTGCTGGTCGAAGCACGGCAGCGGCTCGCGCGCAGCTGGCCGCGGGCCAGCGTCAGCCTCGGCACGCCCAAACCGGTGCGGATCGCGTTCGCCGTCGGAGTGGCGCTGCTGATGCTGTTTGCCGTGGCAGCGCCGAGCATCTCGCGGCCGGTGTTCCTGCCGATCGTCGGCGCCATCCTGATCATTCCCGCCCTGCTGCGGCTATGGGCGTCGGTCATGCCGGCCGGCATGCCGGTGGCGCCGCGGCTGCTGAGCGACGCCGAACTGCCGGTCTACACCGTGCTGGTGCCGCTACGCGACGAGGCACAGATGGTGGGACAGCTGGCGCGGGGGATGCGGGCGCTCGACTATCCGCCGGAAAAGCTGGATGTGCGGTTCGTGGTTGAATCGCGCAGCCCCGCGACCATCACCGCGGTGCAGCACGAGCTCTATGATCCGCGCTTCGAGCTCCTGGTGGTGCCGGACGCCCTACCCCGCACCAAGCCAAAGGCGATGAACTACGCAATGCCGCTGGTGAGCGGCCAGTTCGTCGTGGTGTACGACGCCGAGGACATTCCCGATCCGGGCCAGCTTCGGCTGGCCGCGAGCACCTTTGCCGCGCACCCTGAGCTCGAGTGCCTGCAGGCCGAACTGGTGATCGACAATGCCCGTGAAAGCCTGCTCGCTGCACAATTCGCCGGCGAGTACGCCGGCCAGTTCGGGCTGATGCTGCCGCTCTTGGCGCGGCTCGGCCTGCCGATGCCGCTCGGTGGCACCAGCAATCACTTTCGTACCGAGACGCTCCGGCAACTGGGCGGATGGGACTCGTTCAACGTCACCGAGGACGCCGATCTGGGCGTGCGGCTGGCGCGCAGCGGACTTGGAACCGCGACGATCGCCAGCCAGACCGGCGAGGAGGCGCCGCTGACTGCGGACGCCTGGCTGAAGCAGCGAACGCGATGGATGAAGGGCTGGATGCAAACCCTGATCGTCCACAACAGCGATCCCCGCGGGCTGTTGCGCGACCTCGGCTGGCGCGGTTTCCTCGGGTTCCAGATCTATGTGGGCAGCATGGTGCTATCGGCGCCGCTGCACTCGATGTTCCTGCTGTCGCTGTTGTGGACTGCCATCGCCGGATACCGCGCGCCATCGTTCGACGCGTGGGACGGGCTCGCCGGTTTCATCTTCGTTGTTGGCTATGCCGGGCCGGCGATGCTGGTGTTCATGGGCCTGAAGCGGCTCGGCCGCTACGACCTGATGCTGCAGCAACTGGCGCTGCCGATCTACTGGATGCTGCATTCGGTAGCAGTGGCGCTGGCGTTGGTCGAGCTGGTTCGCCAGCCGCACTTCTGGGCCAAGACTGCCCACGGCAAAACGCGGCTGCGCCGGGCGACCCTGGAGCAGCGGCGCGATCAGGAAGCGTAGCGGCTCAGACCCAAATCGCCGACCTCGATGTCCGGTGACCTGCCGGAGATGATGTCGGCCAGCACGCGGCCGGAACCGGCCGCCATGGTCCAGCCGAGCGTGCCGTGGCCGGTGTTCAGATAGAGGTTGGGCAGCTTCGAGCGGCCGAGCACCGGAGTGCCATCGGGGGTCATCGGGCGCAAACCGCACCAGAAGCTGGCCTTGCTGGCATCGCCGGCATTGGGGAACAGCTCGCGCAGCGAACGATCGAGCGGGCCGCGGCGCGACGCGTGGAGGTTCGTATCGTAGCCGGCGATTTCGGCAGTGCCGCCGACGCGGATGCGATTGCCCAGGCGGGTGGTCGCCACCTTGTAGGTCTCGTCCATCACGGTGGACACCGGCGCCACCGAAGCGTCGGTGATCGGCACGGTGAGCGAGTAGCCCTTGATCGGATAGACCGGCAGGCCGATGCCGAGCGGGCGCAGCAACATTGGCGAGTAGCTGCCGAGCGCCACGATATAGGCATCGGCGGTGAGCACGCCCTTGTCGGTCGCCACCCCGGTCACGACACCACCCGAGGTGATGATGTGGTCGATGCCGGTGCCGTAGCGGAAGCCGACGCCCTGGCTGGCGGCGAGGGCAGCAAGCCCCTCGGTGAACATCTTGCAGTCGCCGGTGTCGTCATTGGCGAGGCGCAACCCGCCGACGAAGGGCACGGTGGCGGTGGCCAGCCCGGGTTCGGCAGCGACGCAGCCTCTCGGGTCGAGCACCTCGTAGGGCACGCCATACTGCTTGAGCACCGCGATATCGTCAGCGGCGTGATCCAGCTGCTTCTGCTCGCGGAACAGCTGCACGGTGCCCTGCTGCCGGCCGTCGAAAGCGAGGCCGGTCTCGGCGCGCAGCGCGATCATCATGTCGCGCGAGTATTCGGCCAGCCGTACCATGCGGCCCTTGTTCACCGCGTAGGCACGCTCGGTGCAATTCATCAGCAGCTGCAGGCCCCAGATCCACATGCGCGGATCGAGCTTGGGGCGGAGCACCAGCGGGCCGTCGGTCATCAGCAGCCACTTGATGGCCTTGACCGGGATGCCCGGGCCGGCCCAGGGCGAGGCGTAACCGTAGGAGAGCTCGCCGGCATTGGCATAGCTGGTTTCGAGCCCTGCCCCCGGCTGGCGATCGACCACCGTCACCTCGTGACCCGCCCGCGCCAGGTAGTAGGCGGAGGTGGTACCGATGACACCCGAACCAAGGATGAGGACTTTCATGCGCTCATGTTCATGAGCGCGCGCCGAAAGGCAAGCCGGGACAGCAGCATGGCACTGCGGCGATCGGCTGACACGTGACTTGCACTCCGGCCCGGCGCTGGGCATGTTCATCGGCACGGGGCGCGAATAGACCGTCGGGGAACAACGGTGAGAATTGCGGCACTGTTCTTGGGGCTGATTGCCGGGTTGTTTGTGTTGCTGGTGCCCAGTGCGCTGCGCATCGACCTGATATCGCCATTTCTCGATTTCTGGGCCAACAGCACCAGCGAACGATTGCTCGGCACGATCGGCTGGTATGCACTGGCCGGCGCGGCGATGCTGGGCGGCCTGCTGGCCACGGTAACGCCGGGCTTTGCGGCGCTGCTGCTGCTAGGCGCTGCGGTTGGCTGGCTCGGAATCGGCATTTCGGTGCCGCAATTGTTCACCTACCACCTGCTCGCTCCGGCGGGTGCTGCCGCGGTGGCGGCGGCGGTGGCGTTCCTTGCCGGCGAGCTCCAGATCCGGCGTCGACGCGTGGCAAGGCGCAGCCGCAGGCTTGCGGTCGAGGCAGCACCGGCCAATGACGAGATCGAGCGCGAGGCGGCGTACCGGGCGGATCCACTGCTGATGCCGCGGCAGGATCTGCCGACGCCCAAGCGGGGGATCCCGCTGACGCTCAGCGACGTGACGGTGACCTCGCGACCCGCTGCCGAGCCGCCGCGCTGGCAGGATCTCGACGCGCCGCCGGGACCACGCGGCCGCGATCCTGATATCTGGGCCGAAGCCCGGCGCGAGCCGGCACCGCCGGCAGTGGATGCGCCCCGACCTCGCCGCGAGCCCGAACCGGTGATCGAGGCGCGGCGAGCCGAAACATGGGCCGAACCCGAGCTTGAGCCTGAACCCGAACCCCGTCCCCGGCGGGCGCCCCCAACCCGGCGCGAACGCCGTGGCAGCGGGCTGATCGCCGCCATGGCAGCGGTGGCCGCGGTGCTGGTGCTCGGCCTGGTGCTGGGCGCGGGCGCCTATCTGTTCTATCGCGACGGAAATCTCACCGCGCTGCCGAGTGCATCACCGTCCGCCCCGAGCGCCGTCGCCAAGGAGGCTGCAACCGAGCAGACACCGAAGCCGGCCGTCCCGGCGCCGGCAGCCGCGTCGGCGACGGAGCCGGCTAAAGTCGGCCTTCCCGCCTCGCCACCCGCAACGCCGGCCGCCACATCGGGAGCAGCGGCACCGGCTGCCGTGGTCGCCGACCCCTCCTCCGTGCCGCTGCGCGTCGCGGCCGCCCCAGCACCCGAACTCTACGACGACCCATCGAGCTATTGCCGGGCGGTCGGAACGATCGACTTTGTCGACTATCGCTACGCGGGCCCCGCCTTTACCGAGGCGATGACCCGCGCCTTACTGATCCCGCTGGGCTCGGCCCGCGACCGCGTCCACTGGCGCTGCTTCAACGGCACGGTGCTCGCTTGCACGTCCTATATCGGGCCGATCTGCGACATGGCGCCCACGGTGCTCGAAATGCGCGAGTTCTGCGAACGGAACCCCAATGTCGACCAGCTGATGGCACCCAGCGGCACCTGGTCATGCGCCGATGGGCAACCGCAGCTCCCCACCGACGCCCGTTGGCCAGTCGACGAGCGCGGCTTCGTGCCGCGCGCATGGGTCACGGTGCCCGACACGGAAGCCGCGCCGGCAGGCTAGGTTCGCGATGACGGAGGGGCGCCTCGAAGTGGATTTCAGCATCGCTCGCCCCGCCGCGAGAACCTCGCACTGCCGGCAGACGGTCGGCATCCAGACGTGGGCATCAGGTCGACAACGGCCGTAACCCCTCGTGTCGTGACTGCGATCGAAGGCGGAACAACGGATGCGCCAGGCACAGGTCAATGTGCCGCGGACGCGGTGAACATATCTGCTGCAATCAGCCAGTTATCGAATTCTCCGGCAAGAACTTCATATAGCTTATTGCTGCGCGCAATAGACAGTGGTCGCCTGCTCGCGGTTTGCCTGCGCCAAATCGAGCATGAACGACGACAGCTCCCGCTATCTCAATAGATCAGAACTGATCTTTGATCCATCGCGTCCGCTTCGTTGATATCTCTTGATATCCGCATTGGTGTTACTACCAAGATTCACCACCTATGTGTGTATTCGCAAAGATGTTGTCTAAGTTGTGCTGATCGGAACTTGGCGCCGCCGGCTGGATAGGCATATTGCCATTGCGGCTTAGGCTAGGTAAAGGGGATGTCCGCGGATCGGCGCCATACTTTCGGGCCGGCTGTCTGTCACGAGCAAGGATCCTGTTCCAGCGCTGCTGGCACGCGGTATGCGCGTCGCGGCGCTCGACACATTTGAGCAAGGCGATACGACCCAATGGCGTCGAAGGATAGTGGCATGAAGTGCCGTGTGTGCGATGGACTTCGGCTCGAGCCGGTGGTCGATCTGGGTGAGCAGCCCTGGTGCAATCACTTCCTCCGCAAGGAAGAGGTTGGCACCGAACCTTTCTATCCGCTGCGTGTCGTCTATTGCCATGACTGCTCGACGGCGCAGCTCGACTTCACCGTCAAGAAGGAAATCATGTTCGGGGATCACACCTATCTTTCAGGTGTGACGAAAGCCCTGTCCGATCACTTCGCTAGCGTGGCGAGCGAAGTGGACGAGCGCTTCTTCCAGGGCCGGACGGAAAAGTCGATCCTTGATATCGGCTCCAACGACGGCACTCAGCTCAAGCATTTCCAGAAGCTCGGCTATGAGGTGCTCGGCGTCGAATCATCCAAGGGGACCGCGAAGGCCGCCAACGACGCAGGCGTTCCGACCCTCAATGCCTTTTTCAACAGCGAGACGATGGCCGGCATCGGCCACAAGTTCGATGCGTTCAATGCCTCGGGCGTGTTCTTTCACCTTGAAGAACTGCATTCGGTCTGTGAGGCGATCAAACAGGGGCTGAAGGACGATGGAGTGTTCGTCGTCCAGTTCCTCTACATGAAGAGCATCATGGAGAATCTGGCGTTCGACCAGATTTACCACGAGCACCTGCTCTACTACACGCTCAAGACGATCGAGACGCTGCTGAACCGGCACGGTTTGGCCATGTTCGATGCGCGCCTCGCCCCCATCCACGGCGGCTCGATCATCGGCTTCATCGGCCATGCCGGCGGACGCCCCGTTTCGGAGCGACTCGCCCAGATGCGGGCGGAGGAAGAGACGTCCGAGTGCAACACAATCGAGGCCTATCGGCTCCTCGACGAGCGCATCAAGCGCATGAAGCAGGACAATGTCGCCTATCTCGACACCGCCCGCGCCGCCGGCAAGCGCGTCTTCGGCATGGGCGCCCCAGTGAAAGGCAACACCATGCTCAACTACTTCGGCGTGGGGCCCGAGCGCATCCAGTGTCTGGTGGAAAAGAACACGCTACGGCGCGGTCTCTACTCGCCGGGCATGCACATCCCGATCGAGATCGAAGGCGAGCTCGAGCAGCAGCCCGACATCTACTATGTGCTGGCATGGAACTTCAAAAAAGAGATCCTGGCCAACAACCGTGACCTGATTGAAAGCGGCGTCGAGTTCTACTTTCCGGTCGACCCGAAGGTAAGTGCATGAATATTCTGGTCACGGGCGCCTCAGGATTCCTGGGAACGGCGCTTTGCTCCTTCCTCGAGCGGCAGGGCGCGGTGCTGACGCGGCTCAATTCGCGCAACTGCGACCTGACGCAGCCTGACAGCCTGCCGGCGGCGGCGCCGGACCGCTACGACTTGATCTTTCATCTCGCCGCCTGGACGCAGGCCGGCGACTTCTGCCTCCGGCATCCGGGTGAGCAGTGGATCATCAACCAGAAGATCAACACGCACGTGCTGGATTTCTGGGCCAGCCAGCAGCCGCAAGCCAAGCTGGTCTTCATGGGCACCAGTTGCGCCTACGCGCCGGGATCGGACCTGCGCGAAGCGGACTACATGGCGGGTGAGCCGATCGACAGCCTCTACACCTACGCCATGACCAAGCGCATGCTCTACCAGGGCGCTCGCGCGTTGCACCGCCAGTTTGGCCTGCGCTACCTCTGCGCCGTTCCCTCCACCCTTTATGGGCCGGGATACCATACGGACGGACGGCAGATGCACTTCATCTTCGACCTGATCCGCAAGATCATCCGCGGCAAGGAGTTCGGGGAACCCGTCGTCCTGTGGGGTGATGGCCACCAGAAGCGCGAGATCGTGCTGGTAGACGATTTTGTGCGCATTCTCTGGGCCCTGACGGACAAGTTCGACAACGACATCTTCAACATCGGCGCCGGCCAGGAGTTTTCGATCCGCACTTTCGCCGAACAGATCTCCACTATCGTCGGCTACGACGCCGGCAAGATCCAGTATGATACCAGCCGCTATGTCGGCGCGACCTCGAAATGCCTCAATGTCGACAAGGCCAAAGCGGCCGTTCCGTATGAACTGACGGCGCTGCACGAAGGACTCGAGAGCACGATCCGCTGGTTCTACGGTGCCAAGGCATACTAAGCAGTCACTTCGGGAAGGCCCAGGATGGAAGCGAAACGAGCCCTCATAACCGGCGTGACGGGGCAAGATGGGGCATATCTGTCGAGCGTCCTTCTCGACAAGGGATATGAGGTCCATGGCCTGGTGCGGCGCAGCGCTTCTGCGGATGTCGTCGGGGCCAGGTTGACCTGGCTAGGGATCGCAGACCGCGTCGTCCTCCACGACGGTAACCTGATCGACCTGTCCAGCATCATCCGAATCCTCCAGGAGGTTCGCCCCTCGGAAATCTACAACCTGGGGGCGCAATCCTTCGTCAAGTCATCGTGGGCGCAGCCCTTGCTGACGGGGCAGGTTACGGCGCTTGGTGCGGCCAACGTCCTCGAGGCGATGCGTCTCGCCTGTCCCGAGGCACGGTTCTATCAGGCGTCGTCGTCAGAAATGTTCGGTTTGATCCAGCAAGAAGTGCAATCAGAGACCACGCCATTCTACCCTCGGTCTCCGTACGGCGCCGCCAAGCTCTATGCGCACTGGATGACCGTGAACTACCGCGAGAGCTTCGGCATCCACGCCTCGAGCGGCATTCTCTTCAACCATGAATCACCGCTGCGCGGCATCGAGTTCGTCACGCGTAAGATCACAGATGGGGTCGCGCGGATCAAGCTCGGACAGACCGACAAACTGGTGCTCGGCAACCTCGACGCCAAGCGCGACTGGGGACATGCACGCGACTATGTCGAGGCGATGTGGCTGATGCTGCAGCAGGATACGCCTGGGGACTACGTGATCGCCACCGGTCGCACCACATCGGTTAGAACCTTCTGCGAGTTGGCATTCGCCCATGTCGGCCTGGATATGCAGGAGCATGTCGAAACCGATCCGCGCTTCCTGCGGCCGGCCGAGGTCGACGTCTTGCTTGGCGATGCATCGAAGGCTCGAGAGGCGCTGGGCTGGACGCCGAAGACGAGCCTCGAACAGCTGGTCGCCGAAATGGTCGACGCTGACATAGCGCGCATCAAACGCCACGAGCGCCTTTGATGGCGATGACGGTTCTGGTCACCGGAGCCAGCGGCTTCGTCGGGCCCTATGCGATAGCCGCGCTTCGCCGCACGCTTGATCCCGACACGGTAATCGTCGCTACTTCACGTGTGCCGACAACGCTCCCTGATCTCGGGCACGTCCATGCGCTCGATGTGACGGATGAAAGCTCCATTCGCGCCGCCCTAGAACGGCACAGGCCGACACAGGTTCTGCATCTGGCCGGCATTGCAACCACTGGACCGGAGGCGAATCCCGGGGCCTACCGGCGTGTCCATGTCGATGGGACGCTGAACCTGGCGCGCGCGATCGTCAGCTGTGTCCCAGAGTGCGTCCTGATCCATGTCAGTAGCGGGCTCGTCTATGGAGAAACCGGACGGAACGGCTATCCGCTGGCTGAGGACGCACCTCTTGCGCCGGTGGGCGACTACGCCGCCAGCAAGGCTGCGGCGGACACAGCCTTGGGTGCGCTCGCTGAGAAAGATCTCCGGTGCCTGCGCCTGCGTCCGTTCAACCACAGCGGCCCCGGCCAAAGCGAATACTTCGTCCTGCCAGCGTTTGCCGCCCAGATCGCACGCATCGAGGCAGGGCTGGCTTCACCGGTCATCAAGGTGGGAACTCTCAACGCCGAGAGGGACTTCCTCGACGTGCGAGATGTCGCCGATGCCTATGCGCTCGCAGTGCGCGACTCGGAGGTGGTAAGGTCTGGGGAGATCTTCAACATTGCGAGCGGTCAGCCGCGGCGCATCGCTGATCTGCTTCACGACTTGGTCAGCCTGAGCGCGGTCCCGATCAGGATTGAGCAGGACCCATCTCGGATGCGACCGGATGAAATTCCCCGAATCGTAGGCGACTCGAACAAATTCAGGCTGCGATTTGGATGGACGCCGGTGCGGGACTTTAGGCGAACCCTGTTAGAAGTGCTCGCCGGATGGAGATCGGCTGTGTCAGCTGGACCGATGACCGAATGAGTGGGCATCCGTACCACGACATCTGCTATCTCTCGGCCAGCAGTTCCAACCCGCCGCACAAACGTCCGGATAGCGAATACGCGTAATGAGGACAACATTATACATCCTCGATCAGGGCCTGAAGGGCGTCGGCGGACACTACTTCGAGTATGTGCGATCAATTCAAGCCGCTGCGGCTCTTGAAGGCATCGATACCGTCATCGGCTGTCACGCTACGGCTGTGGGCGGCAAACTCGCCTTGGGCGCTCTGCACCCGATATACTCTGACGACGTTTGGGCTACGCTGCCCGGTGAGACGTATGACTCTCCAGTGAATCTTCGTGGTGTCAGCGAACGCTTCGTTGCGGAGACCCGCAACTTGTTGACGCGGTTTCCACCGAAGCCCGGCGACACCATTTTTATGCCGAACATCGCCAAGCCGCACTTGATGGCGGCGGCGTTACTGGCCGAGGAGTATGCTTCGCAGGGCGTCCGCCTCTGCTATATGTTTAGGTACCCCAGCGGGTTCTTCCTCGGGGGCGTTGCAGAAGAGGCCTTTCGCCGTCTGGAAGCAGCGGCGGCTTCAGGCCTGATTTTCTTATGCACCGACAGTCACCGCCTCGCAGATGAGTTGTCCGCCCTCTGCCCGATACCGTTCACAGTCGTTCCCATACCGTACACGGATCATGTGAGCCGCAGCCGCACTGATGAACGAACGCCCCCACCCCTGCATCTTGTCAGCCTCGGCAACGCGCGTGGCGAGAAGGGCATCCGTGAGATCCACGCCGCTATCAGACTAAGTGCCAGCAAGCCGTGGGCCAACGACGTTCGTTTCAGCATTCAAATCAACGAACCATATGAGGCCGAGGATGTGGCGGCAGCCTTGCTAAAGGATGCCGACCCTCGCGTAACACTGATCAGTGATGCGCTCGATAGCGACGCATATTACCAGCTGCTCGCCGACGCGGACGTGGTTCTCACCCCGTATCACCGAAACATCTATCGGGATCGTACATCCGGCGTCTTCTTAGAGGCACTTCTTGCCGGCAAGCTCACTATCTGCACCAAAGACACGTGGATGCACGATCTCCTCGTCAAGCACGGTGGTGGCATCGCCGTTGAGGACCGATCGCCAGAGGCGATCTGTCGCGCTATCGGGGACATTCTTCAGAGATACGCGCACTTCTCCGATAACGCGCACACGGCAGCAGCATATTGGGCGCCTATTCACTCCGCCGAGAATCTGGTCGCACATCTCATTGGTCGCACGGGCCGCCCCGTTACTGCCGCCGAGGGAAAGAGGGCCGTCATCTTCTTTCCATGGGGCGATGCGTTAGGTGGAAATTCTGGAGCGGCCCGCCGGCTGCGACTTATGGTCACCTACCTGGAGCAGCACTTTAGTGAGGTGCGAGTTCTATTTGCGGCCTCCGGTGAAGTAAGCGGGCCGATTGGGCTCCGCTCAGAGGCTGAGGCGTATCACTACTACAATAACCAATCAAAAGCACTTCGCTTCGGTCTTAGAGCCGCCTCACGTCTACTTGGCGGTACGCGAGATGAGAGTTTCCATCTCTGGTACCACCTGTGGCCACGATTGGATCGGCGCTTCCGTGACAAGTGCCGCGATCTGGTGAAGTGGGCTGATGAGGTCTACTGCGAGTATAGCTACTTCGCGCCCGTTCTTCGATCCATCTGCGAACGAGAGGGCAAGCGCCTCCACGTAACGCAGTATGACATCGTTTCCGAGCAGGCGGGCGACGTCCCAGTCGTTCGTCGGGCTACCCGAGCGCTGGAGTTCGGTTCATTGAGACAGGTTTCTGCCCTCTATGCCGTCAGCGATGGGGACCGAAAAGTACTGCTAAATGAGGGCATCCCAGCAGAGCTCATTCCACACCCCATCGATGTGGATGAGGGTCGTTCCTCGCTCCGCCCCGAAGAGCGCACGGTGATCCTTGAGAGGGTCTTGAATGTGCGCAATCGAGACCAGCGTGTCTGCTTCTTCGTTGGCAGCAACTATGGTCCCAACCAGGCGGCCGCTGCCTTTATTCGCGGCATGGCTGACCAAATGCGCAATGACCCGAGAGCGAAGGACATCCTTTTCGTGGTTGCGGGAGGCTGTACGGCTCCCGATCGGCTGCAGAATTTTGTATCTCTGGGTATCGTCGATCGGCAGGTCTTGTCAGCTCTCTACGAAGAGGCAGACATCGTTCTCATTCCTCTAACGGAAGGAACGGGCACCTCTATCAAGAGCATAGAAGCACTTGCTCGAGGAGCCTTAATTCTTTCGACGCGAGTGGGTATGCGGGGCCTAGACGTCGTTAGCGGTCAGCACTGCCTGGTCGAGGACGATCTCTCATCCTACCCCGAACGGATACTGGAACTCCTGAACGACCCAAGAAAAGCCGGCGCCATGCGCGCCAGTTCGGCGGCCTTCGGCGGCGCTTACGACTATCGAGCGCTATTCGCGCCCTACACACGGCCAGAAGTGCTTTCGTCGTTGCCCAAGGGAGCGGGGCGGGACGGTTCGGCGAAAGGTCGCAGTCGCAATGCTTGATGGTCGACAGCAGGCAATTTCTGAGGGTTCGGGGTCATGAGAGTATTGCTGTTAGGGGGCGGCGGCTATCCCAACTACGGGGATGAACTCATCGCAGCCACGACCGCAGCCTTTTGGCTGTCCGTCGGCGCAGAAGTTCTGCTTAACTCCTTCAATCCGGTAGAGAGTCAGCGCTTCTTCGCGATGCGGGGCATCGTTGCGTCTCACACCCAATCGATTTGGGATGATGCGCAGAAACGAGAGTACTCGTCGCTGCGCGACGCGATCGCAGCAGGTGGACGCGGTCATGACTGCATCGCGGGGATCGATGTCGTGCATTTGCACGGCGGGGGGTACATCAATTCGATGTGGCGCTCGTCTGCCTACCTCATTGGCGTCGCGCACGCCTATAGGAGGACCGGCGCAAGGATATTTGCGACCGGACTCGGGCTCGAACCCCTGATCGAAGACGATGCCAAGGCGCTGGCCGAGGCTGCGAATCTGTTCGAAGTCTTCGAATGCCGAGACGGATCGGCGGCACGCCTAAGGGAGAATGGTGCCAAGCAGGTCATTAACGGGGTCGATGACGCTTTTCTTGAGCCTCGATCGCGCAGGCAACGCAAACTGGTACCGGACCTGAATATCGCGCTGTCATTCGACCAGGCGACGCCCGCGTACCGGAGCGAGGTGCTGGCGTGGTTGCAGGACGCCATCGAGCGTGACCGTCGAGCCTTTGACAAGATCGTGCTGTGGGAATTCTGCGAGCGAAACCACGATCTTGAACTCGTTCGAGAGGGACTGGACCTTTCCCTATTCGAAGGGCGCGTGGAGGTGCGATCGTTCGCGGAAATGTCCCGGGGGGGCCACGCTGTTGCGGAAGGAGACTTGGCGGTCGCGTCGCGTTTTCACGCCCATCTCCTCTTTGCTCGAGCTGGAGCGAGAGGCATATACGTGCCCGGTCCAGACAGTTACTATCAAGGAAAGCACCAGTCCCTTGTTGACCAAGGCTCTTTGTGGCGGTCGTTCGACGAGGCGCGGTCGATAGGCGGACTGGCCGTTGGCAGTCGGTCGCTAACAACCGGGGCGGAGGGGCGCGCCAGGCGAGCAAAACGCATAGCGTATCGCCCCCTGCTCAACTATGCCTACCCCAACCGCGTCGATCTTCTGGTGGCCAAGGCGCGTACCGCCTGGCGCAGCGCCGCGAACAGGCGATCTGAGTAAGGCCATCAAGATGAGCCCGGTCGCCAGGTCGCCCTGATTCAAGGCATGTTCAAAGAACCGACCGCCGCTCACATCGCGCAAGCTTGGCACCACGACTGAGCCTAGGTGCCCAGCACAGGTGAGAGCAGGCCGCGCCGCTAAGGAACCAGGCTGCGATAGACTGCGATGGTTGCGGCGGCGACCGCGGTGGTTGGGAATTCGGCCTCCGCCTTGCGTCTTCCCGCCCGCGCAATTGCTCGGCGCAGCGGTTGATCCTCAGCCAGCCTTACGATGGCGGCGGCAAGCGCCTCGGCGTCGCGGGGGGGAACGAGCAGGCCGGTTACCTCGTCGGTCACCACCTCACGGCAACCCGGGACGTCAGTGGTGACGATGGCGCGTTCCGCTGCCATGGCCTCGAGCAGGGTCTTGGGCAGACCTTCCCGATATGAGGGCAGCGCCACGATATGGCTCTGGGCCAGGATTTCCAGCACATCGCGACGAAAGCCGAGCCATTCGACGATGCCCGCCTGGTCGAGCGCCTTGAGCTCGGCCTCGGTCATGGAGGACGGATTCTGCGGATCGGGGGCGCCGACCAGGGTAAAGCGGATGTCGTGCCCGCTGGTGGCGAGCAGGCGCGCCGCCTCGATGAACTCGCCAACGCCCTTGTCCTTCAACATGCGGGCGACGAGGACCACCCGGACCGGCGCCGGCGGCTCAGGCGACGGCCTGATCGCTTCGATGTCGACCCCTGCCCCGCGGATCAGCACGGCTTCGGCCGGGTCGACCGAACCGTCCGCTGTTGCCGTCGCCAGATCGTCGGGGTTCTCGAACACCACCCGGCTGCGGGGAGGATTCAGCAGCCGGCGCAGCACGGCGCGGATGAGGGGGCGGAGCAGCCGAGCGAGCGGCGCCTGCGACGAGAACACGAAGCCCATGCCGACCGGCGCATTCACCACCGCAGTGTTGCCGGCCGCGAGCGAACCGTAAATGATCGGCTTCAGGGCGACGTGATGGACAATATCCGGGCGCTCGGAGCGATAGAGGCGCCAGATGGCCAGCAGCGTCCGCAGCTCGCGCAGCGGATTGAGCCCGCCACGGCGGAAGGGAACCTCGACGAACCGGTAGCCGTGCTCCCGAATGGTGGCGCCGTCGCCATTGTCTCGCGCCGCAACCACAACCTCATAGCCGGCACCGCGCGCGGCGTGAGCCCGATCGAGGAAATGCGACAAGAAGAACCAGTCCTCGGTGAGCAGGAACACCAGCTTCTTGCGCGCCGTCACGATCGGTTCTGACTCCCTCAGGCCGACCACGACGATGATAGACCGGTGGGTTCGGATAGCGTAGACGGGCCGACGAGTCTACCTAACTGGATGCACGCACATGCGGTTCGACTACTGCGTCATCGGCGCAGGGATTGTTGGCCTCGCCTCCGCCAACAAGATCCTCGAGGCCAATCCAGGCGCCAGCCTGCTGCTGCTCGACAAGGAGGAGCGGGTTGCAGTCCACCAGACCGGGCACAATAGCGGCGTCATCCATGCCGGAATTTACTATGAGCCGGGAAGCCTGAAGGCCAAGCTCTGCCGTGCCGGCGCGCATATGACGCGAGCGTTCTGCACTGAGCATCAGATCCCCTTCGAGCAATGCGGCAAGCTGATCGTCGCAACCAATGCCGCCGAGGTCGCGCGCATCGACGCGCTATACGCGCGCGCCGCGGCCAACGGCCTTGCGATCACCCGCATCGACCAGGCCGAATTGCGCGACCGCGAGCCGCATATCACCGGCATCGCCGCGCTGCTCAGCCCCGAAACCGGCATCGTCGACTATACGCGGGTCTGCGAGAAGCTGGCCGAGACCGCACGGTTGGCCGGTGCGGAAATACGCTTCGGCGTTGCAGTGGACCATATCAAGGAAGGTCCAGACAGCGTTGAAATCGGTGCCGGTGGGGACCTCTGGATTGCTCGCAGGCTGGTCGTCTGCGGCGGCCTCCAGGCTGATCGACTGGCCACCGTCGCGGGCCTCGATATCGACTTCCGGATCGTGCCGTTCCGCGGTGAGTACTTCCGGCTCAAACCGGAAAAGAGCGAGATCATCAAGCACCTGATCTATCCGGCCCCCGATCCCGAGCTGCCGTTCCTCGGCATCCACCTGACGCGGATGATCGATGGCAGTGTGACGGTGGGTCCCAACGCCGTGCTCGGGCTAGCGCGCGAGGGCTACCCGAAATTTTCGGTCGACCCGTCCGACGCCTGGACCATCGCCAGCTTCCCTGGCTTCTGGAAGCTGATCTTTGCCAACCGCAAGCATGCCTTGCACGAGCTCAAGGGCTCGCTCTCGAAGCGCGCCTACCTCGAGGAATGCCGCAAATACTGCCCGTCGCTCGAGCTCGAGGACCTGCTGCCGTATCAGGCGGGGATCAGGGCGCAGATCGTCACCAGGGACGGCAAGGCCTTCCATGATTTCCTGATCAAGGAGACCGACCGGATGCTGCACGTCTGCAACGCACCATCGCCGGCCGCGACGTCGGCCCTGCCGATCGGCCAGATGATCGCCGAGAAGGTGACGGCGCGGGTGGCCTGATGGTGGAGCACGCGTACCCACTGATTGATCCGGGCTGTTGGGCAGAGCGGCTGTCGGCCATCGACTATGCTGGTGCTCCTGCATTGTTCCTCGATCGCGATGGGGTGGTGGTCGAGGAATCGCACTACCTGGGTCGGGCCGAGGATGTCGTCATGATCCCGGGCGTTGCCGAAGCCATCGCCGAGGTCAACCGCCGGCACATCGCTGTCGTGCTGGTGACCAATCAGGCGGGAATCGCGCGCGGCTACTATGACTGGAGCGGCTTTGCAGCGGTCCAGGCGGAGATCTCCCGCCACCTCGCGGCCAGCGGCGCGCGCCTCGATGCCGTGTTCGCCTGCGCCTATCACGGCGAAGGGCATGAGCCCTACCGGATCAGTGGTCACGCCTGGCGCAAGCCGCAGGCCGGCATGCTGGTCGCGGCTGCCGACATGCTGGGCGTCGACCTCGCAGCCTCCTGCCTGATCGGCGATACCATTACCGATCTCGAGGCTGGCAGACGGGCTGGCCTTGGCCTCGTGACGCTGGTTACGACCGGCCATGGTGCGCAACACCTGGTGGAGCACGGAAGCGCGCTCGCGGCTTGGCCGGAGGCTACGGTTCGCGCCGATGCCGTGACGGCCATTGGCGATTGGCTGGCTGCCCAGCGGCCTAGAGGTTCTGCCTGACGAAAGCTTCCGCCTGGGCCAGCGTTTCCGGCGTGCCAATGTCGATGAAGGCGGCCTCACCGAGGGGCACGACACGAAGGTCGGCGCCGGCGGCGATCAATTCGGGCACCAGATCCTGCTCCATGCTGCAGGCTCCGTCACGCCGCAGCGCTTCGAGTGCCGTCCGCCTGAACAGGTAGAGCCCACTGTTGATGTAGCCGTGCCCGGGCACCTTCTCGCGGAACGCGGTCAGCCTATTTCTGCCGTCGAAGGCCAGGCTGCCATAGCGGCCTGCATCCGGCACTTCGACGCCGATGATGCCCCCGGCAAGACCCGGCTCCACGCGCAGAGCCAATAGCTCCGGAATGCCGCCAATGCAGAGCCCGTCGCCGTTGGCGACCAGTACCCAATCCCGGCAGAGGTGCAGGCAGTTGAGCACGCCGCCCCCGGTGCCGAGCGGGGCCGGCTCGCGGCAGGCGACCCGGTCGATCCCGGGGAGCGAACCATCGGCGCACCAGGTCTCAATCGCTTCCGAGCGATAGCCGGTGGAATAGACGAAATGGCTGAGGCCGAAGCCGCCGAGAAACATCGTCAGCCAGTGGAGAAATGGCTTGCCGGCCACAGCGATCATCGGTTTGGGCGTCTCGGGATGAATCGCCTGGATGCGCGTCCCCCTGCCCCCGGCGAGGACGAGGACCGAAACGTCGATATTTGCGCCCGCGGTCATGCGTCTGGAAACAACGCGGCTTCGACCTGCTCGCACAGGTAGTGATAAAGGCAGATGTGCACCTGCTGGATCATCGGTGTGGAACGCGATGGAACGTCGATCAGCACGTCGGCAGCTGCCGCAAGCTTGCCGCCGCCCTGGCCGGTGAACGCAACGGTGGTCATCCCGGCGGCGGACGCCGCCTCGAAGGCCGCGATGATGTTGCTTGAGTTGCCCGAGGTGCTCAACCCGATCAGCACGCCGCCCGCGGCGCCGTAGGCCTCGACCTGGCGCGCGAAGACGGTTTCGAAGGCGTAGTCGTTCGACCAGGCCGTGAGCACAGCCGTGTTTGACGACAGGCAGATGCAGTTGATGGCGCGGCGTTCCCTGAGGAAGCGCCCAACCAGCTCGCCGCTGATGTGCATGGCATCGCTGGCCGAGCCGCCATTGCCGCAAACCAGGATCGGTGCGCCGGCCCGAACGGCAGCAACCATCGCCGCCACGGCCTCGTCGACCCGCCGCGAACCAGCGTAGTTGGCAGCTTCGTCGAGTATCTTCGCCGAACCCGCAAGATAGTCGGAAATGCTCATTTGATCTCCCGCGAGCGCCCTCCCGGGACGCCAAGGTCACATCGCCGTAGAGGCGTGATCGCATTGCCACGCATCATCGGAAGCTGGCAAGCGAACATATCGGCCACGTTGCCTCCCATAGGCTTTTTCTGTAGGCATGCGCCGGTTACTAACCTCGGGGCGGGCAAGCACATAATGAGCGATAGGGTATTGGTCACCGGCGCGGCGGGCTATCTTGGCTCCATCCTCGTGCCGGAGCTGCTGGCGCAAGGCTTTTCCGTCACCGCCCTTGATACATTTGCTCGCAATGACGGCGCGCTGAACGCGGTCGCGGCCCACCCGGCGTTCGAACCGATTCGCGGGGACACGCGCGACAAGCCGCTGGTCGAGCGCCTCGTCGCCAAGGCAGATATCGTGATCCCCTTGGCGGCCCTCGTCGGTGCGCCGCTCTGCAAGCAGGATCCGCTCAACGCCCAGACCATCAACCAGGACGCCATCGTCGACATCATCGGCATGATGAGCCCGGCGCAGCGGATCCTCTATCCGACCACCAACTCGGGCTATGGCATCGGCACGCAGGGAGAGTACTGCACCGAGGAGACGCCGCTCAACCCGATCTCGCTCTATGGCGTCACCAAGGTCGAGGCCGAGAAGGCCGTGCTCGGGCGCGAGAACGGCGCAAGCCTGCGCCTCGCCACCGTCTTCGGCATGGCGCCGCGGATGCGGCTCGACCTGCTGGTCAACGATTTCACCTATCGCGCCGTCACCGACCGCGCCGTGGTGATCTTCGAAGGTCACTTCAAGCGCAACTACATCCACGTTCGCGACGTCACGAAGGCCTTTCTTCACACCATCGCGAATTTCGAGACGATGCGAGGCAACGCCTACAATGTGGGACTGTCCGACGCGAACCTCTCCAAAAACGAACTCTGCCAGCGCATCCAGAAGTACGTGCCGGAGTTCGTGCCGATCGAGGCGCCGATCGGCGAGGATCCGGACAAGCGCGACTACATCGTCTCCAACGCCAAGATCGAAGCCACTGGCTTCAGGCCGGACCATTCGCTGGATGCCGGCATCCAGGAACTGATACGCGGCTATCGGATGATCCGAAACGCCAAGTTCGGCAACGTCTGACCAGCGCCCATGCTCCTCACTTCGCGTACGCCGCTCCGGGTCAGTCTGTTTGGCGGCGGTACCGACTATCCAGAGTATTTTGAGCGGCATCCCGGCGCAGTCGTCGGCATGGCGATCGACAAGTATATCTATGTCAGCGCGCTAAGGCTCGGCAACCTGATCGACTACCACTACCGGGTGAGCTACAGCCGGCTTGAGACGGTGCACTCCATTTCGGAGATCCAGCACCCGGTGGTCCGCAGTACGCTTGAGTATTTCGGCGTTACCGAGCCGCTTGATATCAACGTCATGGCAGATTTGCCCGCGCGTAGCGGCCTGGGCAGCTCGTCGAGCTTCACGGTCGGCCTCATCAACGTGATTGCGGCACTGAAGAAGCTCTCGCTGACCCGTCTCGACCTTGGTAAGATGGCGATCAAGGTGGAGCGCGAGATCCTTCAGGAGAACGTCGGCGTGCAGGATCAATTGCACGCGGCGTTTGGTGGCATCAATCGCTTCGACTTCGCTGACAACCGCATCCGCATCTCTCCGATCCAAATGACTTCGGACTGCCAGGCGAGTCTGATGTCGTCGCTGGTCCTGGTCTACACCGGCGTGCAGCGCTCGGCCTCCGACACCGTAAACGAACAGCTGAAGGCCACCCGCGAGAACAAGGTGGAGCGCGAGCTCAGCCACCTCCTGACACTCACGAGCCAGGCAGTGGACGTCCTCGAGTGCGACAGTTCCGACCGCATGCTCATCGATCTTGGCGAGATGCTGCACGACGGCTGGGAGACCAAGAAGAAGCTCTCGAGCAAGGTATCGAATCCACAAATCGACGAGCTCTACGCCGCGGCCCGGGCGGCCGGCGCCCTCGGCGGCAAGCTCTGTGGCGCCGGAGGTGGCGGTTTTCTGCTGATGCTTGTGCCGGCAGAACGCCTCGACAGCTTCACCGAGGCGCTACGCGGCCACTCGGTCATCCGATTGGGCCTCGACACGCAGGGTTCGGTCGTACTCAACGCCTGAGTTCGGCAGGAACGGCGGGAGGCAGGTGACGGCACAGGTGGGCTCAGGCGTGAGGCGGAGGATGTCGTGAAACTCGTGCTCCTCAATCTCGGCAAACGGGGAGCGTCCCTGCACCTCAGCCTTGGCTTGCTGCGGGCCGCTGCTGACATGCACGACCTCGATGTTCGTCTGGTGCTGTCGTCCCAGAACGAACTGCCCAACGCCTTCGATCCCTTCGCCGCCAAGGTTGAAACGATCGGGACGTTCAGCCGACAGGCGCCAATCGGCGCCATTCTCAATTTCTGGGCGGCTCGACGGAAGCTGCTGGCTTACCTTCGCCGCGAGAGACCTGACGTCGTGCTCACGGTCATGCCGCATGTCTGGACGCCCCTGCTCATCGCTCCGATCCGCGCGCTTGGCATCCGCTATGCGACCATCATCCACGACGCGGCCCCGCACCCTGGCGATCCGGCGGCTCGCCTGACGCGCTGGCTTCGTTCCGAGGCCTTCACAGCAGATCTGACGATCACTTTGTCCCGGAGCGTGGCCGACGCGCTGGTTGCTGCCGGGGCGGCCGGCGACCGAGTTCTGGCGCTTTTCCATCCGGACATGGAGGTGCTGCCAAGATCGGGCAAACGTCAGCGGCCGCCTCGCAGCGGCCCCCTCGCGCTGCTCTTTCTGGGCCGTATCCACGCCTACAAGGGCGTCGACACCCTGCTCGAGGCCATGCTGTCACTCGGCACGAGCGACCCGGTGGCACGCCTTACCATTGCGGGACAAGGTGATGCGAAACCGCTCGCCTCCCTCGTGGCAGCGACCGGAACGCGCCTCATCGACAGATGGCTCAGCGAAACCGAGATCACTGAACTCCTCGATACCCATGACGCGATCGTGCTGCCCTATCGCGAAGCAAGCCAGTCGGGCGTCGCAGCGCTCGCATTTGCGGCAGGCCTGCCGGTTATCGCGTTTCCCGTCGGGGGGATCGTCGAGCAGGTGACAGACGGCGAGACGGGTGTTCTCGCGCCGGGGCAGGATGTGCACGCCCTCGCCACGGCGATCGAACGGCTGGCCCGCGACCCCGAGTTGCTCGAAGGGATCCGCGAGCGGCTCATCGCCACTGCCGAGTCGCGCTCGATGCGCACGCTGCTCCGACGGATTGTCGACCGCCTTTCAGGCTAGCGCGCGGCCCTGATTAGCTGCGTCACCAAAGCCTCCGCACTATGTTTCACCCGGGCCTGCGCAGCCCCGCGCTGCGCCATCGCACTACGCTCGGCAAACGTTTCCACCGCTTCGGCAATGGCAGCCGAAAGGGGGACAGAAGGCGAGAATTGCGTGCTCACCGCCGGGCCCGCCTCCGAGGCCAGCCAGCTGTCGGCCGGTACGACGACCGGCTTTCCTGCAACCATCGCCTGGACCAGGATGCCCGAGCTGCGCCGCCGGTAGAGCTGCGCGTCATAGGGGAGCAGAACGATATCCGCGCTGAACAGCAGATCCTGGAAATCCGCGATGGAAAGCTGCGCATCAACCAGTTGGACCTGCTCGTCGGTGTACGAAGACAATCGCCGCCGGGCGCTGAGGATCAGCTCTTGGTCAAGGCTGGAGGGCGAATTTGCCTGGGCGATCAGCCGAATACGTCCCGACCGGAGGTGCGTGTCCCGCAGCTCGTCCATTGCCGCGGCAAGCAGGTGGAATCCCTTTTCGGTCCGGGCGTTGCCCAAGTAGACCAGGCGAAGCGGCGGCTGGGCGGTCCGTTCTGGAACTGGCGAGTGCGGTAGGGCATGCGGAACCGGCAACACGGCGACGTCGCTGTCGCCGATGATGTCATTGTACTGGTCTGCAAGCTGTTGCGTGTCGGAATAGAAACGGATCTTGCGCCGCAACTCTGGCGTTGCCCTGGCACGGTGGATTGCTGCGCGGACACCGCCCCACGGATCGTCTCGCACGAATGGCTCGTCGGCATCGCGGCGCAGCACGACGTGGACATGAGGAAGCACCGACTGCCCCTCGAGCGCCTCGACCATGGCGTGCAATTCACTGATGGCGACGGTGTGGACCAAGACATGATCGTCCGCGCCGGCTGCCTGTGCAGTGAGCCCCGCGTGAAGCTCTCGCCCAAATGACGGCAGTGCCGGAGCCTTTCGAAGGCTGCTGTTTCGCGCCAATAGGCGCTTGGCACCGCCGCCGATTCCGATCAGCGGACGACGAAGGCCGACCGGCAGCCGGGCAAGCAGATAGAGCACATAACGCGTGGCTGGGCTCCGCCGTGCGGCTAGCCAGTCCTGTCGGAACCACGGCACAACCGGCGCCCCAAGCGCATCGCCAGCCCGATAGCCAAGGTTGGCGAGAATGACGGGCTCAAGCCCAAGGGTTTTGGCCGCCTCCGCGACAGCGAAATCGTACTCGAAGTGGTGGCCATCAAGGTCGCGTAGTGACTGGTCGGCGATCAGCAGCCGCCGGGAATATCGGTTCATCCGTTGCTTATGCCTGATAGATCGGCGCCGTTGGAAGAGGGCACGGTAAAGGTGCTTGCAGTCGCCCTTTCACCACAAACAGGGCCACTTCCTCCTGCAAAGGGCGAGCCGCTATCTGCGGGGCGAGGCGCATGCCGGGCATGGGAGCAGAGATCTCCGCATCCTGATGCGCTGGTGCTCTAATTTGCTGGAGGAAGCTGGAGCGGGTGAAGGGAATCGAACCCTCGTCGTAAGCTTGGGAAGCTTCTGCTCTACCATTGAGCTACACCCGCGACGGGGTTGTATGTGCCGAAAGCGAATGGCGTCGTCAAGGTGCGGCCTATGCCACGTCCACTGCGGGAGCCGTTATGCCGGCGTGCTCCAGTGTTTTGGCGTCGGACACCGGCTTGCGCTATACTCCTCGCGCTGACCGACGATCCGGGAGCTGATCTCGCCTCGCGGGGACAGGCAGGGAGGTCGTGAGATGGTTCGGACTGCGATTGCAATTGCCGCTCTCTTGCTGAGCGCCGGCGGGGCTTTGGCCCAGGGCGACATGGCGGCCGGCGAGCAGGTGTTCAAGAAGTGCACCGTGTGCCACTCGGTTGGCGAAGGTGCCAAGAGCAAGGTTGGCCCTGTGCTCAACGGGGTGTTCGGGCGGACCGCCGGGACGTTCGAAGGCTTCAACTACTCGCAGGCGATGAAGGATGCCGGAGCCGGTGGACTGGTGTGGACGCCGGAAACGGTAGGACAGTTCCTGGTCAAGCCAAAGGATTTCGTCAAAGGCACGAAGATGAGCTTCATGGGGTTGGCCAAGCCCGAGGATATCGCCAACGTCATCGCCTATCTGCAAACGTTCTCGCCCGACTTCAAGCCGGCGCCGCCCGCCCAGTAGGCGGTCCACACCAGCATCACTCGACAACATGCGCGGGCACAGATGGGCCCGCGCCGAAGAACTCGGCGCGCGTGAAGAAGGTGTAGTCGGCCTCGAAGGCCATCATCACCACGAAGATCAGCACCAGCACTGGCGGGACCAGGATGGCGTACATGAGCGCCAGCCGCTCCCAGGCCATGTGCATGAACACCGCGATGATCAACCCGGCCTTGCCCAGCATCAGCATCAGGATCAGGCCCCAGCGCAGATAGCCCTGGAACTGCAGCAGGTCGACCAGGTACGAGCAGGCGCTGAGGACGAACAGCCAGAACCAGACGATGAGATAGAGGCGGATGGGATGCTGCTGGCCCTCGGCATGGGCCGCGGGGGCAGCGAGGGTTTCCGAGCTCATGTGTGCTTCAGCCATGATTGGATCTCACCACAGATAGAACAGCGCGAAGATGAACACCCAGACCAGATCGACGAAGTGCCAGTAGAGGCCGGTGATCTCGACGATCTCGTAGCGGCCCTTGCGCGAGGTGAAGAAGCCCTTCTTCTCGGTGTCGAAATCCCCGCGCCAGACTTTTCGCGCGATGATCAGGAGGAAGATCACGCCGATGGTGACGTGGGTGCCGTGAAAGCCGGTGATCATGAAGAACACCGAGCCGAACTGCGGCGCACCCCACGGGTTCTCCCAGGGCCGAACACCCTCGCTGATCAGCTTGGTCCACTCGAAGGCCTGCATGCCGACGAAGGTGGCGCCGAAGGCGGCAGTCACCAGCATCAGGATGGCGGTCTTCTTGCGATCGCGGCGATAGGCGAAGTTGACGGCCATCGCCATGGTGCCGCTCGAGGAGATGAGGACGAAGGTCATGATGGCGATCAGGATCAGCGGGATATGCACCCCGAAGATCTCGAGCGCGAACACCTCGCTGGGATTGGGCCACGGCTCCGCCGTCGACATGCGAACGGTCATGTAGGCGAGGAGAAAACAGCTGAAGATGAAGGTGTCCGAGAGCAGGAATATCCAGATCATCGCCTTGCCCCAAGACGCGGTCTTGAAGGCGGTCTTGTCCGACGACCAATCGGAGACGAAGCCGGCGAGCCCGGGCTGCGGGTCGGGGTGTTGGGTCAGGGCTGGATCAGACATGGTCGACATTCCCCTCGATCAGCTCAGCAGCTGGCGGCATAGTTCGATGAAATCGCTGGCCCAACCGGCCAGCAGGCTGAACAGCACCATCCAGACGAACAGCATGAACAGCCAGTAGGTGGCGCAGAGTTCGACGTTGAGGCGAACGCTGGCGATGGGGCCCCTGCCCCAGGCCTTGAACGTGGCCCAGCCAAGCGCCACCAGCCCGCCGACGATGTGGAGGCCGTGGAGGCCGGTGACGAGGTAGAAGAAGCTATTGGCGGGGTTGCCGGACACGTAGTAGCCGGCGGCGGAAAGCTCCTGCCACGCAATGAGCTGGCCACCGAGGAAGAGCACGGCAAAGGCCGCCGCCACGGCGAGTCCAGTGCGAAGCTGAGACTGATCGCCGCGACGCACCGCCCGCTGGCACCATTCGAGCGCGAGGCTCGACAGCACCAGCGCCCCGGTGTTGAACCACAGGATGCCCGGCACCGGCAGCGGCTGCCAGTCGCCGAGCTCGCGGCGCATGAAGTAAGCGCCAGTCAGCAGTGCGAACAGCGAGCCCACGATCGCGAGGAAGAAGCCGAGGCCGGCGCGCTTGGCCGGATCGTGCGAGGCCTCAAAATCGGGCACGCCTTCGAGGACGCCATGCTCCAGCCAGGGTTTGGCGGTGAGCCGCTGCCGCGCCAGCCACCAGCCGGCGAACGCGGCAAACCCCGCGAACAGCATGATGACCACGGTCATTTGTTGCCCTCGTGATGCGCGGGCGTCGGGCCGGGCTGGTTCTGCGGGATGAAATCCTCGGGCGCGTCCGGCACGCTGTAGTCATAGGCCCAGCGATAGACGACAGGCAGTTCGCGCCCGAAATTACCGTGGGTCGGAGGTGTCTCGGCCGTCTGCCACTCGAGTGTCGTGGCCCGCCAGGGGTTGCTGCCGGCGGGTTTGCCGTGCCGGATCGACCAGATCAGGTTGAAGACGAACACCAGCTGCGCCGCCCCGACGATCAGCGCCATCACTGTGATGAAGACGTTGAGATCGTGCGCCGATGGCGGCTGGAACGAGATGTCGCCCGACTCGAAGTAGCGCCGCGGCACGCCCATGATGCCCAGATAGTGCATGGGGAAGAAGATCAGGTAGGCGCCGAGGAAGGTGACCCAGAAATGGAGCTTGGCCAGCGTGTCGTCGAGCATGCGGCCGGTGATCTTGGGGTACCAGTGGTAGATGGCGCCAAAGATCACGAGGATCGGCGCGACGCCCATCACCATGTGGAAGTGCGCCACGACGAACATAGTGTCCGACAGCGGCACATCGACCACCACGTTGCCGAGGAACAGCCCGGTGAGCCCGCCATTGACGAAGGTGACGATGAAGGCCAGCGCGAACAGCATGGGCGGATTGAGGTGGATGTCACCGCGCCACAGGGTCAGCACCCAGTTGTAGACCTTGATGGCGGTGGGCACCGCGATGATCAGCGTGGTGATGGCGAAGAAGAACCCGAAATAGGGGTTCATGCCGCTCACATACATGTGGTGGGCCCAGACCACGAAGCTCAGCGCACCGATGATGACGATGGCCCAGACCATCATGCGATAGCCGAAGATGTTCTTGCGCGCATGGGTGCTGATCAGGTCGGAGACGATGCCGAAGGCGGGCAGCGCCACGATGTAGACCTCGGGATGGCCGAAGAACCAGAACAGGTGCTGGAAGAGGATCGGACTGCCGCCATTGTGCGGCAGCAGCGCGCCCATCTCGACCAGCGCGGGCATGAAGAAGCTGGTGCCGAGCAGCTTGTCGAACAGCATCATCACGCAGGCGACGAACAGCGCCGGGAAGGCCAGCATGGCCATCACGGTGGCGACGAAAATGCCCCAGACCGTCAGCGGCATGCGCATCAGCGTCATGCCACGCGTGCGGCCCTGCAGCACCGTGACGATGTAGTTGAGCCCACCCATGGTGAAGCCGATGACGAACAGGATGAGCGACACCAGCATCAGGACGATGCCCGCCTCCTGCCCCGGCGTGTTGGAGAGGATTGCCTGCGGTGGATAGAGCGTCCAGCCTGCCCCGGTCGGTCCGCCGGGGGCGAACCAGCTGGCCACCAGCACCAGCACCGCGAGCAGGTAGGTCCAGTAGCTCAGCATGTTGACGTAGGGGAACACCATGTCCCTGGCGCCCAGCATCAGCGGGATCAGGTAGTTGCCGAAGCCGCCGAGGAACAGCGCGGTGATCAGGTAGATCACCATGATCATGCCGTGCATCGTGATGAACTGGTAGTAGGCCGCGGCGTCGATGAACTCGAGGAAGCCGGGGAAGGCCAGCTGCATCCGCATCAGCCACGACAGCACCAGCGCCAGCATGCCGATGGCCAGCGCGGTGCTCGCATACTGGATCGCGATGATCTTGGCGTCCTGCGAGAAGACGTACTTCGTCCACCAGCTTCGCGGATGATAGAGTTCGACATCCGGAAACTCGGCAGCGTGGGCATCGGGCCCGTGAGTGGCGTCGACCATCAGAGTGCCTCCTCGCACTTGTCTGATGTGGGGAACGCCCGGGAGGCCGGCGGCCTTAGTCTAGATTGGCCGTCTTGAGCACCTCCGGAGCGTAAAGTTGGGCGTAGGTCTGCTGGCCGGCGAGCCAGGCGTCGTAGTCTTCCTGGGTGTCGACCACCACGCCGCCGCGCATGTAGGGATGGCCCGTGCCGCAGAGCTCGGCGCAGAGCACTTCGAACTGGCCGGTTCGGGTGGGGGTGAACCAGAAATAGGTGACGGCGCCGGGGATCATGTCCATCTTGGAGCGGAACTCGGCGACGTAGAAATCGTGCAGGGTATCGACCGAGCGCAGCAGGATCTTCACCGGCTTGTCGATCGGCAGATGCAGGTAGTCGGCCTCGATCAGCACGTCGTCCTGCCCGTTGGGGTCGTCGGGCTTGATGCCATAGGGATTGTCGGCGGCGACCAGGCGGGTATCGGAAAGCCCCAGCTTGCCGTCCGCACCCGGCAGCCGATAGGCCCACTGCCATTGTGCGCCCATCACCTCGGCCTCGGTGGCGTCCTTGGGCACGCTGATGAACTGGCCCCAAACGAAGAGGCCGGGGATCAGCATGGCCGCGACGCCGACTGCGGTCAGGCCCATCAGCCAGTTCTCGAGCCGCTTGTTCTCGGGTTCGTAATCGGCCTTCTGCCCTTCCTTGTGGCGGAAGCGCCAGACACAGTAGGCAACGAACAGAACGACGGCGGCGAACACTGCGCCGGTGATCCAGAAGGTGATGATGATGGTGTTGTCGATGTAGCCCCAGTTCGAGGCGATCGGCGTCCACCACCAGGGGCTCAGGAAGTGGAACACCACCGAGCCGACGACGATCAGGACGAGAACGACTGCTATGACCATCTCTTGTTCATCCTCACCCGGTTGGGTCGTCGATGAAACAGAAGGCAACAACCCATGCGTCCGGGCCATGTACCGAGAGATGCGGCGGCGTGTGTCTTGTCCGTCTCCGGCCACACGCCCTGCATTCCGCAGGACCGAATATAGCCCGAATAGTCAGACGTCAGCGCGATTCGGCGGCATATTTGCTTTAGCCACCGATACTTAGCCTGCAACGATACACCCGAACACGGTCTTGTCAATTGCGGCGAATTCCCGCACCGCTTGTGCCGCCCGGTGTTGAGCGCTAGCATCATGCTCGCAAGTATCTCGGCCGGTTGCGCTCGAGAATTCCGGCCGCTGTGACACATCTCGAGCCCGAAACGAGATGGCAATGCTGACTTGCTCGAAATGCGGATTCGGTAATCCCGAAGGCGCACGCTTCTGCAGCAACTGTGGATCCCCCCTGGAGGCGGCGCGGCCGATTGAAGGCGAGCGCCGCTTTGCGACAGTGTTGTTCGCCGACGTGGCGCGCTCGACTTCGATCGCCGAACAGCTCGACCCGGAAGACTGGGCGCAGATCATGAACGGCGCCTTCGGCTTCATGAACGCGGCGGTCTCGCGCTATGGCGGCACGGTCTCGCGACTGATGGGCGATGCCGTGCTGGCGCTGTTCGGCGCTCCCGTTGCGCATGAGGACGATGCCGAGCGCGCCGTGCGGGCCGGGCTCGAAATCCAGAATGCGGCGATGAGCTACGCGGAGGGGATCAAGCAGCGCTACGGCATCGACTTCGACCTGCGCGTCGGGATCAATACCGGCATGGCGGTGCTGGCCTTTGTCGGCGATGCGATCAAGACCGAGTACACGGCGCTGGGCGACGCGGCGAATGTCGCGGCGCGCCTGCAATCGGCAGCCGAGCCGGGCACGGTGCTGATCAGCGTCGATACGCACAAGCTGGTGCATGCTCTGTTCGATTTCCGTCCGCGCGGGCTGATCGAGATGAAGGGGAAGACCGCGGCGGTCGAGAGCTTCGAGGTAACGGGCGTAAAGGCAGCGCCGGGGCCGACGCGCGGGCTCGAGGGCCTGAGCTCACCGCTGGTGGGACGCGAGCACGAGCTCGGGTTGCTCAAGGACAAGCTGGATGACCTGGACAGGGGCATCGGCGGGGTCGTCGCAGTGCTGGGCGAGGCGGGGCTCGGCAAATCGCGGCTCATCGCCGAGCTCAGGCATTTGCGTGACGCCAAGCCCGAGCCGCAGCCGATCTGGCGCGAAACCCGCGCGATCTCCTACGGGCAGTCGATCCCCTATTACCCTTGGCGACAGCTGGGTCGTCAGATCGTTGGCGCGGACGACATGGATGCGGCGCCCAAGGTGCGCGAGAAGATCGCCGGCTGGGCCGAGCGACTGGGGCTCCGGCAGAGCGATGTGCCGTTCTACGAGACCATGCTGGCGGTCGAAAGCGAGGCGAGCCGTATCGCACTCTCGGCGATGAGTGGCGACCAGGTGGTGAACGGGGTGGCCGCGGCGATCGTCAACGCCATCAAAACGGTGATGCGCGCCGATGGCGGCATGCACCCCTACATCATGGTGCTGGACGACCTCCACTGGTCGGACAGCGCGACGCTGGAACTGATCGCGCAGGTGGCAACGCTCACCGCGTTCGAGCCGATGCTGCTCGTCGTCATCCTCCGGCCCGACCGAAAGGCGGCGAGCTGGCAATTGGTCGACCGGCTGCAGGGGAGCCTGGGCTCGAGCTTTGCGCGCATCGACCTCGAACCGCTCGATGCCTCGGCGTCGGGCGAACTGCTGGGGAACCTCCTCCATATCGAAGACCTTCCGGAGAGCATCCGGCTGCAGATCCTCGAGCGGTCGGAGGGGAACCCCTTCTATCTCGAGGAGGTGCTGCGCTCGCTGATCGACGGCGGTCAGGTGGTGCACGAGGGCGAGCACTGGCGGGCGACGCGGGCGATCCTCGAGGCGACGATCCCGGACACGCTCGCGGGTGTGCTCAGCTCGCGCATCGACCGGCTGCCCGATGCCACCAAGCGGGTGGCGCAGACAGCGGCGGTGATCGGCAGGGTGTTCCAGCACCGGGTGCTGGAGACGGTGCTGCATGGCGGTCCGGAAGCGGAGCGGATCGAGCATGTCGAGCCGCACCTCGCCACCCTCTCCTACGAGCAACTGGTGCGCGAGAAGGCGCGCGAGCCCGAGCGGGAGTACATCTTCAAGCACGCGCTGACCTGCGAGGCGGCCTACGATCTGCTGTTGCGGTCGCGCCGGAAGGACCTGCACGCGCGCTGCGGCGGCGCGCTGGAATTGCTGTTTGCCGAGCGGCGCGATGAGTTCGCCGCGATGCTGGCGCACCATTTCGAAGAGGCGGGCGATCTCGAGCGAACGCTGAAATACGCGCGGATCGCCGCGGAAACAGCCCGGCGCCTATATGCCGTGCGAGAGGAGCTGGAGCATCGCGACCGGATTCTCGCCACGCTCGAAAAGATGCCGGGCGCCATGCCGGCCGACATCGTCGACGCGATCCTCGAATGGGCCTGGGTGCGCAATCGGCGCGGCCAGTTCGAGGGGGTGCTGGAAAAGATCGAACAGGCCGTGCAGATCGCCCGGGAACTGGGCGACAAGCGGCGGCTGGGACTGGCGCTGGCCTGGAACGGCAACGTCCACATGGTCACGGGCTTCCCGTCCAAGGGCTTTCCGTACCTGCAGGAGGCACAGGACCTGGCAGCGGAGACCGGCGACGACCAGGTGCTGCTGTTGCCGCTGTTCATCGCCACGTGGTCGCTGGTCGAGCGCGACGCCCGGTCGGGCGAGGAGAAGCTTGCCGAGGTGATCGACATGGCGCGCAAGCAGGATGCGCCGGACGTGCTGGGCCACGCTCTCACCTATCGGGCGATGGCGCTGGCGCGGCTGGGAGAGTTCGACGAAGCCAACGCACTGATCGACGAGGCGCTGGCGATGGTGTCGACTATCGGCTCGCCGGTGAAGCGGGCGGACGTCCATATCGGCGCAAGCATGGCCTACTACGACATGGGCGAGGTCGAGAAGGGGCTCGAGCACGCCAAGATCGGGGCGGACCTGGCGATGTCGGCCAACGGGCTCGAATGCGCCTGCGCCGGCTATTTCGGGGTCGGCCGCGGCGAACTCGACAAGCACCGGATCGACGATGCGCTGACGCAGTTCCGCCGCTCGCTGAAGATCGCCGACGCCGTGGGCATGGACTACTACATCAACCTGATCCGCGCCGGCGTCGCCGAGGCCGAGTTCGAGAAGGGCAGTTCAGCGGAGTCCGTCGACAAGATCCGCAACGCGATCGACAATGCCCGGTTGACCGACGACGATTTCGTCGTGGCGGCCCTCGCCATGCCGTTCGGCCGGGCGCTGCTGCGGCTCGACCGGCCGCAAGAGGCGCGCGAGGCGATCGACGCCGCGATCGTCTATTTCCGCCGCATGGATCTCAAACCTTACCTCGCCAACGCGCTGAGCGTTCTCGGCGACATCGCCGAGGCGCTGCACGACCAAGCTGCAGCAGCGGAGGCACGCGAAGAGGCGGCGAGCCTGCGCGACGAGATCCGGCTACCACCGCCCACTGCGCCCCAGCCGCACGTCATGCAGGCGTAGCCGATGGAAAAACCGGTGATCCTTGCAGTCGACGACGAGCCTTCGGTTCTCGCCGCGGTGACGCGTGACCTGCGGCGGCACTACGCCGCGACCTATGACGTGGAGCGCGCCGCATCCGGGGCCGAGGCGATGGAGTTGCTCGGCGAACTGAAGCTCGCCAACCGGGTGGTGGCGCTGTTCGTGGCCGACCAGCGGATGCCGGAAATGAGCGGCGTCGAGTTCCTCGCCAAGGCGATGGAGCTCTACCCCGACGCGCGGCGAGTGCTGCTCACCGCCTATGCCGACACCGACGCGGCGATCAAGGCCATCAACGAGGTGAAGCTTGACCACTACCTGATGAAACCGTGGCACCCGCCGGAGGATCAGCTCTATCCCGTGCTCGACGACCTGCTCGACGACTGGCGCGCCAACTACCAGCCGGTGTTCGAGGGGGTGCGCGTGGTGGGCCACCGCTGGCTGGCGGACGGACACCGGGTGCGCGATTTCCTTGCCCGCAACCTTATCCCCTATCGCTGGCTCGATATCGAGACCGACGCGGAAGCGACGACGCTGCGCGAACTCGCGGGCGCCGCGGCGGAGCCTTTGCCGCTGGTGATCCTCGCAGACGGCACAGCGCTGTCGCGGCCGACCATCGCCGCACTTGCCGAGAAGGTCGGGCTGCACACCCATGCGGTGTCCGAGACGTACGATCTGGTGGTAGTCGGCACCGGGCCGGCTGGGTTGGCGGCAGCCGTGTATGGCGCGTCGGAAGGGTTGCGGACACTGTTGATCGAGCGCGAGGCGCCGGGGGGCCAGGCGGGCACCAGTTCGCGGATCGAGAACTATCTAGGCTTTCCGGTCGGGCTCAGCGGCGCCGACCTGACGCGTCGCGGGGTGCAACAGGCCCGGCGCTTCGGGGCGGAAATCCTGACCCCGGTGGAGGCGGTCAACCTCGAAACGCAGGACGGCTACCACATCCTGACGCTGAGCGACGGCAGCAAGGTCGCCGCACAGGCGCTGATTGTCGCGACCGGCGTCTCGTACCGACTGCTGGACGTCCCGGGCGCGGAGCGCCTCTCGGGCGCGGGGCTCTACTATGGCGCGGCGATGACTGAGGCGATGGGGGTGAAGGACCAGGACGTGTTCGTGGTCGGGGCCGGCAACTCCGCCGGCCAGGCGGCGCTGCACCTCGCGCGCTACGCCCGGTCGGTGACGCTGCTGGTGCGCGGCAAATCGCTGGCCGAGAGCATGTCGCAATACCTGGTCGAGCGCATCGACGAGGCCGAGAACGTGGCGGTGCAGACCGGCGCCTCGATCAACGCGCTGATCGGAGAGGAGAGCCTCGAGGCAGTGGCCGTCCTCGATAGTGCGAGCGGCGCGGTGACCGAGGTGCCGGCGCGGGCCGTATTCGTGTTCATCGGCGCCTCGCCGCGCACCGACTGGCTGAAGGACAAGCTGCAGCTCGACCAGCAGGGCTTCATCCTCTCCGGAGCGGACCTGATGCGCGAACCCGGCCGCAAGCCGAATGGCTGGCTGGCGGAGCGCGAACCGTTCTGGCTCGAGACCAGCGTGCCCGGCATCTTCGTCGCCGGCGACGTGCGGCGGCAATCGACCAAGCGCATCGCTTCGGCGGTCGGCGAAGGCGCCATGGCGGTGACCTTCGTGCACCAGCATCTGCGCGGCCCTGCCCCGGCGCAGCGACCGAAAGGCGGCTGACCGATGCCCGCCGATGCCGCCACCGCGGAGCGTTCCAACGACCTGATCCGGCAGGTGCCACTATTCGCGGAGCTGACCGACGCGGAAGCGGGCGAACTTTGGAACGCGGGGCACCGCGTCGGCGTGGGGCCCGGTGAGGTGTTCATCGAGGAAGGCGCGTATGGGGACACGCTGTTCATCATCCTCAAGGGCGCCGTGGAGGTGACCAAGCGCGAGGGCGAACACGACGTTACCCTGGCGACGCGTGGACCAGGAGAGTTCCTGGGGGAGATGTCGCTGCTCGAACAGGCGCCGCGCACGGCATCGGTGCGCGCCACCGAGCCGAGCGAACTCTTGGCCATCGGCCAGGAGGCTTTCCGCCAGCTCCTGGCGCGCCGGCCCGAGGCGGCGGCGACGCTGCTGCGCACCGTCACGTCGCGGCTGCGGAGCACCGAGGCCTCCCTGGTGCAGTCGGACAAGCTCGCCGCACTCGGCACGCTTGCCGCCGGGCTGGCGCACGAACTCAACAATCCAGCGGCCGCCATCCAGCGCTCGACCGGATATCTCAGCGAGGCGTTCGAGGCCTGGCGCCGCCGCACGGTCGAGCTCTCCATGCTGGAGATGACGCCGGAAGAACGGCAGGGGCTGGTCGAGCTCGAGGGGAGCATCGCCGATTGCCGCGCGACCCGCTGTTCGGACGCGGAAGCGCGGAAGCAGGAGTCCCGGCTCAGCCACCGGCTCGAGGCGCTTGGTATCGCCGACGCCTGGGAGATCGCGCCGGCGATGGCGGCCTATGGCTGGTCGGTCGAGCGACTGGAGCCGCTGCTCGCCACCTTCACCCAGCCGCATGCGGCCCCGGTGCTGCAATGGCTGGGGTCGGGCCTCGCCGCACAACTGCTGATGGAGGAGATCGAAGTTGCATCGAAGGCCATTTCCGGCATCGTGCGCTCGGTGAAATCCTACGCCTATCTCGACCAGGCGCCGGTGCAGGACGTCGACCTCGCCATGAGCCTCGACGACACGCTGATGATCCTCAACCACAAGCTGAAGCACGGCGTTGCGGTCACGAGGATGTACGAGCCGGCCCTGCCCCGCATCGAGGCCTATGCCGGCGAGCTCAACCAGGTGTGGACCAACCTCATCGACAACGCGGTGCAGGCGATGGGCGGCGAGGGCCGGCTGGAGGTGGGCGCCAAGCGGCTGGGCGAGGAGGTCGAAGTGCTTATCGCCGATAGCGGACCGGGCATCCCCGACGACGTCGGGCGGCGCATCTTCGAGCCGTTCTTCACCACCAAGGCGCAGGGCGTCGGCACTGGGCTGGGCCTCCACATCGCACATAACATCGTGGTCAACCGCCACCACGGCCGCATCAGCTACGTTTCGCGGCCTGGGCGGACGGAGTTCCGCATCGTGCTGCCGCTACGGCTCAGCCGCCCGGCAGTGACGGAGCCGGCCCACGATGAGTGACAGTGTCGATGAAAGCTGGGGCTGCGCTCACGCCAGCCTGATCCGCGACATCGTGCCGAGCTCCCGCGACAGCTGCCCCGAATGCGTCGCGCGCGGCGACGGCTGGGTGCACCTGCGGGTGTGCCTCGTCTGCGGTCATGTCGGCTGCTGCGACGAATCGCCGAACCGCCACGCCCGCCGCCACTTCCACGCCACCGGTCACCCGGTGATCCAGTCCTACGAGATCGGCGAGAACTGGCGCTACTGCTTCATCGACGACACCGAGTTGCCGCCCGGCAAGCCGATGCGCCTGCGCTAGAGCGCGAAGGGCTTGAAGTGCTTGCTCAGCTTCAGCGTCTGGGCCTGGTAGTTCGAGCCGAGGCCGGTGCCGTAGAGCCTGTCGGGCGACTCGGCGAGGCGCTCGTAGATCAGCCGCCCGATGGTCTGGCCGTGGCCGAGCAGGAACGGCACTTCGCGGCTGCGGACTTCGAGCACGGCGCGGCTGCCGGTGCCGCCGGCAGCGGAGTGGCCGAAGCCAGGGTCGAAGAAGCCGGCATAATGGACGCGGAACTCGCCGACCAGCGGATCGAACGGCACCATCTCGGCGGCATAGGCGGGCGGCACGTGGACGCTCTCGCGGCTCACGAGGATGTAGAACTCATCGGGATCGAGGATGAACTCGTCGGTGCCGCGCTTGACCAGCGGCTCCCAGTAATCGAGCACATCGAGGTTGTCCTTGATGTCCATGTCGATGACCGGCGTATGGCGCTTCGAGCGGAAGCCGATGAGGCCGTTACGATCCTCGCCCTTCAGGTCGATCGACAGCAGCACGCCCTCTCCGACTTCAGCATTGGCGTCGAACACCAGGGTTTCGACATTGTGCAGCGACTTGTGCTCGAACACGGTCAGCCGGCTGTCGCCGACGCGGAACCGCATCTGGCTCAGGCGCGAGCCGGTGCGTACGCGGACCGGGAAGGTGCGCGGGCTGATCTCGAGATAGAGCGGGCCCTTGTAGCCGTGCGGCAGCGTGTCGAAGCCGCGAGCATGGTCGCCGATGACGCGGGTGAACACGTCGAGCCGACCGGTGGAGCTCTTGGGGTTGGCGCCGGCGGAGACGGTGTCGGGGAGGCTGAGGCTTTCCTGCAGCGGAACCAGGTAGACGCAGCCGCGCTCGAGCACGGCGCTGTTGGTCAGGTCGAGCTCGTGCAGCTTCAGTGTCTCGATGCGCTCGGCGACGGTGTGCTCGGGACCGGGCAAGAAGCTCGAGCGAATGCGGTAGGCGACCTTGCCGAGGCGCAGGTCGAGACTCGCCGGCTGGACCTGGTCAGCGTCGAACGGGCGATCGCTGACGATGCCGCCGCGTGCCGCCAGTCGCTCGATGAAACGGGCGGGAAACACGCCCTTGGCCCAAAGCTCGCTATCCAATGGTCTACCCCGTACCCTAGGCACATCCCCTATCAACCTCAGCGATTGACGCCAAGCCGAATTGACGCACGCTACCTTCGGGTCGTATATCGACGCTATGCGCCTTTGCGGTGACGCTCAGGCACATGGTGGTGATTTGGCCGGTCTGATTGCAGCCACCTAAAACAAGTCGCTAAAGAGACCCGTTGAGCCGGCCGCCCGAACGCGTGCCGGCTTTGTTGTTTTCGAGGCGAGATATGTCGAAATCGAAGAACCCGCTGAATGACCCCAAGAGCCGCGCGGCGGCTACGATGCTCGTTCATGGCGGCACGCAGCGCAGCCAGTTCAACGAGACCTCGGAAGCGATCTTCATGAACTCGGGTTACTCCTACCCGAGCTCGCAATATGCCGAGGACCTGTTCCTCAACAAGATCAACAAGCCGGCGCACAACTACTCGCGCTTCTCCAACCCGACCATGGAGATGTTCCAGGACCGGATGGCGCTGCTCGAAGGCGCCGAGGCGGCTCGCGCGTTTTCCACCGGCATGTCGGCAGTCACCAATGCAGTGATGAGCCAAGTGCGGGCCGGTGACCATATCGTCGCAGCGCGGGCGCTGTTCGGCGGCTGCCGTTATGTGGTCGAGGATCTGATGCCACGGTTCGGCGTGCCTTCGACGCTGGTCGATGGCCGCGACCCCGAGAATTTCGAGCGGGCGATGCAGAAGAACACCAAGGTGGTGTTCATCGAGACGCCGACGAACCCGACGCTCGAGCTGGTCGATATCGCGGCGGTGGCCAAGATCGCCAAGGCGCATGGCGCCAAGCTGATCGTCGATAACGTGTTCGCCACGCCCATGTTCCAGAAGCCGCTGCAGCTCGGGGCCGACCTCGTCACCTACTCGGCGACCAAGCACATCGACGGACAAGGTCGCACGCTTGGTGGGATCGTGCTCGGCAGCAAGGCGTTGATCGAGGGGGACGTCCACACGCTGCTCCGTCAGACCGGCCCATCGCTGTCGCCGTTCAATGCCTGGGTGCTGCTCAAAGGCATCGAAACGCTGCCTCTCCGCGTCAAGCAGATGACCGAAAGCGCCGCCAAGGTAGCCGACTTCCTCGCCAACCATCCCAAGATCGAGCAGATCTCCTATCCGTTCCATCCGTCGCATCCCCAGCATGAGCTGGCGAAGCGCCAGATGAAGAGCGGCTCGACCCTGGTCGCATTCACCGTGAAGGGCGGGCGCGATGCGGCATTCACGCTGTCGGATTCGCTGGCGGTGATCCTGATCTCGAACAACCTCGGCGACGCCAAATCGCTGATCACCCACCCGGGCACGACCACACATGCCCGCTTCACCGAGGAAGTGCGGCTGGAATCCGGTATCACGCCGGGGCTGCTCAGGCTGTCGATCGGTCTCGAGGACGCGGACGACCTGATCAGAGACCTGGACTACGGCCTCAGCCAGGTCTAGCGGGGGCCCTGCACGAATGGTGCCCACCCACCGAGGTTGGCTCGATGGTCCTCCAAACTCGATGCGGCACCTCCCCCTCTGACGGGGGAGGATGGGAGGGGGTGAGCGGAGCCACAATCACGAGGCCGGGCAAGGCGTTGCGAGAATCTTGCGCCGACCTATCCCCCTCACTCCCCACCCATGCGATTCTCCCCCCATCCGCTGCACCGAAGCGAGATCATGACGAGTGGTTGGTGCGGGGGAGACCGGGTGGGCTGCGGGTCGCTGCAGTTCAGGCGGAAACCATCACGGCAAGGACCGGTTCGCCGGTCAAGCCGCT